>LGHA01000106.1 GCA_001508595.1 Anaerolineaceae bacterium 46_22
GCTTGAGGAAATGAATTATATTGAACGTGAAAGCAATGTCTCCCGCGGGATAAAATTGCTAAAAACCCTGGAAGGCAACCTTGTTGATGCCGCCCAAAATATTACAGAAATGTTCAATATCCCTGTTGTAGGCCGCATTGTTGCTGGCGAACCCGTTCCGGTGCCCTCTTCCGACTTCAATTACTATGACCAGGAAACAGGCATAACGATCGCGCGCAGTCTCCTTCCGCCACGTGAGAAAATGGATGATCTATTTGCCCTTGAGGTTCAGGGGGATTCAATGATCGATGCGATGGTCAACGATGGCGATATCGTCATCATGCGTTCGATCAACCAGGCAGAAAATGGTGAAATGGTTGCCGTCTGGCTTACCGATCGAGATGAAACCACACTAAAATATTTCTACAACGAAAACGGCAAAGTCCGTTTACAACCAGCCAACCCAACCATGAAACCGATCATTATCGACAATCCTGCCCAGGTCCAGGTTCAGGGAAAGGTCGTCCTGGTCATCCGCCGCATGGAAGGCGTCTAAATCACTTGAGTTACTAAATATTTCGGAAAATATTTGCTGGAAAATGCAAAACAGGCCGTTAAAAAT
The DNA here is from genome assembly GCA_001508595.1 of Anaerolineaceae bacterium 46_22. Classification (GTDB taxonomy): domain Bacteria; phylum Chloroflexota; class Anaerolineae; order Anaerolineales; family Anaerolineaceae; genus Brevifilum. Next base: position 602 of record LGHA01000106.1, read on the forward strand.
TTCACGGCCTATTTTTTTATTAATATGTTTTGTTTTGAAGAAAGTTCTTTATTTGAGTTCTACTTCTGCGCCAGCTGCCTCAAGTTTTTCCTTGGCATCCTGGGCGATATCTTTTCCAACAGCTTCCAAAACCTTGGAGTCGGCGGTTTCTGCCATGTTCTTGGCGTCAACCAGACCAAGGTTCGTGAGCTGGCGGATGACCTTAATGGTCTCGATCTTTTTCGGGCCAGCGCTCTTGATGATAACATCAAATTCGGTCTGTTCCTCAACTTCTTCTTCAGCAGCAGCTGCGGGACCAGCCATAGCAGCAACGGGAGCGGCAGCGGAAACCCCCCACTTTTCTTCTAACATTTTGACGAGTTCGGCTGCCTCTAAAACGGTCAGCTCACTCAATTGGTCCATCAATTTTTCTAAATCAGCCATTGTAATTTTCTCCTAATTAATTCAATTTTTTATTTTTGGGGTGCAGTTACACCTTGAATATTTACTATCGACTTTCTATCAGGCAGCACTTTCAGCAGCCTGTCCTTCTTCTGAGAAGGCTTTGACAACCGCGGCCATAGAACGGGCTGGTTCTGCCAAAGTACGTACAAGTTTGGTAGCGGATGCCATAATAGTGCCCAGCATAATACCGCGCATAACTGGCAGTGTCGGCAGGTCTGCTAATGATTTAACCTGATCGGCAGTGAGCAGTTTTTCATCCATATACCCTGATCGAGTATCGAAAACATTTGTTTTCGAAATATCGCTCATCACTTTTGCAACGCTCGGTGCATCGCTAAAGGCAAAGGCGATCATGTTGTTCTCTTCCCAGAAACCATCCTCATAATCGAGGTTCATTTCATCCATGACAAGTCTGAAGAGTCGATTCTTCACAACATGAATCTCACCATTGACCTCACGCAAATTTTCTCGCGCTTGATCGACAGCCATCATATCCATATTTTGATATGACATAACAAAGAACGCTTTGCTGTTACGGATCCAATCTCGATATTGATCTACTATAGCTTCTTTTTCTTTACGAGTAAACGCCAATTCGTTCACCTCCTTCTATTTTTAGATTTTTAAACATTGAAGTCTCTGCCTCAATTTTCCGCTGAGGCAAAGACTTCTAATTGTCATTTTCGACTTTTATTAGTCAAATTAAGCCCTCACCTTGGCGGGATATTAAGCTCCTTGGGGAGCACCTGCTTTCTTCAGCGAAGAAATTTTATTTATTCAATTGTGCTGTTTTGCGTCAAACATTATACCGCAATCCAGTTAACTTACAAAGTAATTGATGAAGCGTAAGGATCAATTTTGATCCCGGGGCTCATCGAAGATGCTAAAGTGATTCGGCGAATGAAGTTGCCGGGTGCACCAGCAGGGCGAGCCTGTCGCACCGCAAGCATAAAGGCCACAAAGTTTTCTTGCAATTGTTCAGCAGTGAAAGAAATTTTGCCGATCGGTGCGTGAATATTCGCGGTTTTGTCAAGGCGAAATTCAATACGTCCAGCTTTTGCTTCCTGGATTGCATCTGCAATGTTATCCTGTTGAACAACGGTGCCTGCCTTTGGGTTTGGCATCAAACCACGCGGGCCTAAAACACGCCCCAATCGACCGACTGTGCCCATCATATCCGGTGTAGCAATTGCAACATCAAAGTCAGTCCAGCCGCCCTGGATCTTTTGAACCATTTCGTCTGAATCAGCTACATAATCTGCACCGGCTTCACGAGCAGCTTCAGCTGCTTCACCCTGCGCAAACACAACGACGGTTACTGTTTTGCCCAATCCGTTGGGCAGAACAACCACATCACGAATCTGCTGATCTGCCTGTCGCGGATCAAGGCTTGTTCGAAGATGCACTTCAACTGTTTCATCAAAATTTACATAAGTGATTTCCTTGAGCAGCTCAAGGGCCTCCATCGGACCATACAATTTTTCCCGATCAACCTTTGCTCGTGCCGCAAGGTATTTGTTACCGTGACTTGCCATGAAAACTCCTTTGTGGTGTTGTCGGGTTTTGTAACCCTCCCACTAAATTAAATAATTAATCCTCTACGACAATAATGCCCATGTTCTTGGCGGTGCCTTCAATTTGACGCATTGCACCTTCAATATCAATCGCATTCATGTCATTGAACTTCTGCTCAGCGATCTCACGCACCTGGGAGCGGGTCACCGTACCAACCTTATCCCGGTTTGGCTCACCAGAACCCTTTTCAATACCAGCTGCTTTGCACAACAAAATAGCTGCTGGCGGTGATTTGAGCTTGAAGCGGAAGGAACTATCCTGAAATATTGTGATTTCTGCAGGAATGATCTCGCCAGCCCTTGAGGCTGTACGACCGTTATAGTCCTTGCAGAAAGCCATAATATTGACACCATGCTGAGCTAAAGCTGGGCCGATTGGGGGCGCAGGATTAGCTTTGCCAGCCTGGATCTGAAGTGTAATTATTGCTTTTACTTTCTTTGCCACGTAAATACTCCTTTGTGGTTCAAACGGGCTACAAAAACCCTCCCACAATTGACTAAAAAATTAATTTCTAAACTTTTTCGACTTGCAAGAAGTCCAATTCGACCGGTGTTGACCGACCGAAGAAATTGACCATCACTCGAACTTTTGAGCGGTCCATGTCAATATCATCAACGGTGCCGTGAAAATCATTGAATGGTCCATCGACAATACGAACTTTTTCACCAATTTTATAAGTCACTTTGATGGTCGGCGCTTCTGCTTCCATTCGGCGTAAAATCTGCGAGACTTCTTCTGGTCGCAAAGGAATAGGCTCATCACCCATACCCACAAAACCAGTAACGCCGGGTGTGTTTCTGACAACATACCAGCTCTCTTCGCTCATTTTCATGTTGACCAAGACATAGCCCGGGAAAACATGCCGTTCTATTGAGCGCCGTTTACCATCTTTAACTTCAATCTCTTCCTGAGTGGGGATAACAACATCAAAGATATCATCTTTCATCCCCATGGATTCGATACGCTGCTCAAGGTTGTGACGAACCTTATTTTCATAACCTGAATAACAATGGATCACATACCAGGCTCGGTCTTCATCCTCTTGCATCTGCTCCTCGTCGTCTTCAGGAAGCTCGACGAGAGGTTCAGCAGCATCCTCCGCTAACGCGGCCGATTCTTCCGACTCAGAAGCGAATGTTTCTTGCAATTCCTCTGGAACTTGCTCTTCTGGATTTTCTGTTGCTGCCATAATTAATCCCTTACCTGATTATCCGACTGGAATCCCTGCAAACTAAAGGGATACCAGGAATGTGATAAATCGTGAGAATGCAAAATCCAAAACACCCAGGATTAATGCCATGAGAACCATCACGATCATCACTAAACGGGTCATCTTCCAGGCTTCTGGCGGTGTGGGCCAAGTTACTTTGCGTAACTCGCCAGTAGTTTCTCGCCAAAAGCGCTGAATTCTTTGAACTAATGTTAATTTTTTCTTCTTAGGCGTCACAAGTTTCTCCTTGCTTACGGCTAAAACGCCGCCCAAAATAAGACGGCGCTGAAAAATCTAAGGCAGGCCAGGTAGGAATCGAACCCACAACCCCCGCTTTTGGAGAGCGGTGCTCTGCCAAATTGAGCTACTGGCCTGTGTTTGTTGTCAGGCCGAACAGGTTATCTTTCGATAGCGCAGCCTTAACAAGCTTATTTGACCTCACGATGCATCGTGTGAGCTTTACATCGTGGACAATACTTTTTCAACTCCATCCGGCTGGGGTCATTACGTCGGTTCTTTTCCGTTGTGTAATTCCGTTCCTGGCATTCTGTGCACTCCAGGGTAATAACCGGGCGGATACCTTTCTTCTTTGCCATGTATCTTCTATCATGGTTGTCCCAAATTATGGGACAACCATGCAATCCTTCCTATAGTTTCTTACTCAATAATCTTTGAGATAACACCAGCACCTACCGTCAGACCACCTTCACGGATAGCGAACTGCGAACCGTTTTCCAAGGCCACAGGCACGATCA
>LGHA01000005.1 GCA_001508595.1 Anaerolineaceae bacterium 46_22
GTCACGGTTTCAAACTCCTGGACGCCGTGAATTTCTAAGAAATTGAGTAATGTGATATGCGTTCCTAAATTTTCTTGATCTGGAATTACCTGATGGATCTTTACAAAGCTTGGATCGGGGACGTCCCCTGTTAATTCGACGATCTCAGAAAAAGGAATATTTGTTAGTTCAACAGCCCCATGATCGTCATGACAGGTTTCGCAGGAGTGGAAATCCACTGAATCATGGCATTCTGCACATTCGTTCATCGCCAAACCCTCTTCCCAGAGCAAGCCCAAGCCATATTCTTGCAGTAAAGAAACTGGCATTGGTTTTGTAGAGATGACAAGTGCGATGATCACACCAAGCAGCACAATGGTAAAGACAACGAGAAAGATCGTAATCGGTTTTGATTGGTGCTTCTTCATAGGGCTCTCCAATAATTCAAAAATAATAAACTGGCAAAGTAAACTATCAGAATCAGGCTGATAAATAAATCAAGTCGGGTTGCTTTTTGGCTTCTGTGAAATGTTCGTCCAGTTTGCCTTCCAAAACCTCTACCTTCCATACTGAAAACCAGCTTGTCCGTCCGGCGAAGGGCGCTTATCAGCAGGGGTGTCAAGAATTGTTTGATGAGATTCAGGATTTTAATAACGCCTCCCTGGTCGTAACGCACACCACGCAAAAGTTGTGCCTTATAAATGGTTTGCCCTTCTTCTTCGAGGATGGGCGCCAATCTTAATGCGGTCACCAGCATAAATCCATATCGGTAAGGCAAACCAATTTTCATCAAAGCATAAGCAATGTCATTGGGTTTTGTAGTCAAGATAAAGAGATAACTGCTAAAAATGATCAACAAAAAACGACCGCTTATGAGTAAGCCCAGATTAAATCCGCTCGATGTAACCCGCAAAAGACCGATGCCAGGATCCAAAAGCGTTTTTCCTTGTTTATCAAAAAGAATATAAAGAACAACGAGAGTGAGTCCTGTTGCTAATGCCAGTCGAAAACCTCTCACCTTTGAGATATCGGGTTTGACCAACAATAGCATGACAAGACTGAAGAAAGCAGTGATGACGAGCAGCTCCGCACGGTTAACGATGAAGGCGTAAATTGTCGTGAGAAGCAGCCAGGTAAATTTTGTCAATGGGTAGAGGCGATGCAAAAGGCTGTTGCCAGGTGAGTAGGTGAGTTTACGCATTAATTTCACTCACTCTCTTGCCGGGTACAAATGAATCAAAACCAGCCGTTCTTAACGATTCAAATGCTAAGTCTACAGGCTGATCAAGTAACATTCTTCCCTCATTAAGGAAGATCAAGCGACTGCAAAATTCTTTGGTAAGTTCTGGGTGATGGTTTACTAGCAGGACTGAATTTCCGTTTTTCGTATAGTCATGTAATATCTTCATCCATATTAATGCATTCGCCATATCCTGACCAATTAATAATTCATCGATAATCAGAAGCCTTGGATTGTGAAGCATCGCCGCGATAAGATTCAGGCGTCGTTTTTCACCATAACTGAGGCGCTGTGGGTGATCATCTACTCTGTGCAATAATTCAATTTGATCAAGCCATTTGTTTGCCAAATTAGTAATTTCTTCAGTAAGTATCTTGAGGTTTTCTGAAGTGAATATCACTTCATCCAGTACAGATTGCGTAAATAATTGATGATCAGGATTTTGGAATATAAATCCAATGTCCATAACAAGATTGGATGTTTTTATATTAGGGGATGCCTGGTCGAAGCAACGAATGTTTCCACTGTTCGGCGGGTGAAAACCAACCAATGATTGTAATAAAGTACTTTTACCACTGCCGTTTGGTCCCATTAATGCAATAAACTCGCCGGGAACAATTTCGAAATTAATTTCCTGAAGAATGATTTTGTCCTGAATTGCCACATTAAGATTCTCAACTTTGATTAAGGTGTTTTTATGATCATTATGAAGAGAAGTCTTTCCAGGAAACGAAAGATTTATCCTGTTAACAGATTTAGGTCGGTATTGATTATTTCCTAGGGGTTTAATTTCACCCTGGTCAAGTACAAAAAATTTTGGATCTAAATCAACCAATTGAGATAATTTATGCTCAAAAATGATTACTGTCAAACCCATGGACTCCCGTAAGTTGTGAAGGGTTTGGAATATATTCCGGGTGGCAATGGGATCTAAATTCGATGTCGGTTCATCGAGGATCAAAAGTTCAGGAGATAGGGCAAGCATGGATGCAATCGCTACCTTTTGCTTTTCTCCACCAGATAGCGTCGCTAAGTCGCGACCCCTTAGTTCTATGCCTTTAACAATCATCAGTGATTGATTTATTTGGTCTTCAATTTCATCTGGTGGAACACACAAGTTTTCAGGACCAAAGGCAATCTCATCGTCAACATTGAGTGTGCAAAATTGATCTTCAGGATTTTGCTGAACGTACCCAACTTTTCTGCTGGCTTCATAAAGGGGCAGTTGGGTCATATCTTCGCTATTGATAATTATTTTTCCTGAATAATTCGCCGAATCATCCTGAAATAAGAAACCTGCAAGGGCTTTACCGAAGGTGGATTTTCCACAGCCTGACTTACCTGTTATCACTAAGAAATCGCCGCGATTGATTACAAAATTTAAATCACGAAACACGGGTGTGTTCTCACCGGGATATGTATAGGAAAATTTGCTTACTACGACCCAGCTCATCGATTAATTAATTTCTATGCTTGAAATAGGGTAAATCAGAATATCACCGGACATTTCAGCAAGAACATAACTGATACTTTCATCCTCAATCAAAATGAATAACCGAATGTCGTTATTTTGTTTAATTGTTTCCCAATCAATTGTGAGGTCTTGACTTTCCTCTGATTTAAAGATGACTTGAGAAATGTTACTTCCTGTTTCTGATGCTTCTATAACTTTCCATACAGGTACACCTTGCAGCTTTCGAGATCCTTCAGGAAGGGCTATTTGTGTGCTGTCCATCTCAGATATCCAGTTTTTAGCTTCAAATAAATATGTTTCATCCTGTGGATTATTGATTTCGAGCCCTTTAGCAGCTATCAGGCGAATATCTATCACGTTTCGAACCCAGGCTTTACTGCTTTCAGGTCCAACAATGTCAAATGAGGCGTTTTGTCCACGCCCTTGTTGAACAAGAAGAATATTTTCATTTTCATTCAGTTCATCAGCGCTAATCATGAAGGCGTAACCATCGGAGGCTTCAAGCAGGACGGTATTCATGTCTTTATGGGGTTCCGCATAATTTATAATCTCACTTAATGGGAAGCCTTCGTATGAAGTGAGGACGCCGCGATATACCATTTGTCGAGTGACTTTTTTGATATTAAGCTCGTTGTTTGGAAACGCTAAGGTGCTTTCTACTGCGCCAGAAATTTTGATAGTTTCTGCGCCTTTCAATGTTCCAACCAATACAAATGTAAAGACAAAAGCAAAAATCAACGTGCTTAACAGGATGATCCAGCCCAACTTTTGCTTCTTTTCTCTTTGTACAGGTAATTTAACAACGCCAGCATTTGTGAGCATATTGATCAACCAATAAGGTGAAAGCCCTGCAAAGACAATACCTGAGAGAGTAGCCAGAATGAATAATATCGCAATTGCACTCAAGCCAAGAATGTTCAAAGGAATGGTCGCAAAAATTTGAAAAACCAGAACATTAGACCCGGTAGCCAATCCACCTGCAAGGATATAGGCAAGAAGGGATCTTTTATTGCGAAACAAGAGAAATCCGAAATCAACTAAAATTCCAGCAACCAAATCGACCAATAAGATAATGATTCCATGGCTGTTTCCACTCAGAAGCTCAACCGCACCTTTTAACAAGCCCATGACAATGCCGGTTCCTGGTTTTTGAACGATCCCATACGCAATCACAATCCACAGGACATGAAAGCCAGCTGCCCATTGTGTCCCGCCCGGAAAACCAAGGGCAGCCTGTACAAGATCACCAAGCGCGTTGATGTAAGTGCCGGTGACACCCCCAAGCGCAGCTAAAACAGCCATAATTAATAAATCGTGAGTTGTAAAATAAAAGGATTTATTATTTTCCTTTTGGGTTGTCAAAGAAAAAGCTCCTTCCGGAAAAGGAGCGCACAAAACAAAACGATCTTAAATTTATCGTGTTGTTGTGTTAATCTCCTTTCCAAACACGGGAGGCAAGAAAGTTTCCATTCTTACCCTATCGGTCTGATTGCCATTGCAGCGCTTTAGGCAGGCAGACTCGAAGATACTACAACAAATTATTCGATTGTTGATATTTTAACACAGGCAGGCATTTGGTCAAGGTACTGAATATCATACAATTCTTGTGAGAAAGATTAAGAATGGCAAGTCCAGCCTAAAAATCCCAATGCCCCAGGGGCGCTGGGGCATTGTTATCTCATGTGGCATGTTAGAGACATTCAGGAGATTGAATGGTTTGCCACAGAGGATTTACCTTGAAGTTGTGAATTTTACTAATTTGCCTTTTTCATTGAAAGTCATACGTGCATAATGATGATGCTCTGCATCTAAATTGAGATCAAAGGATTTTTGCAAAGTGACAACGTACCTTTGTGCGTCGTTTGATTTACCCACTTTCTTTGCATTGAATTCCTGATAGGATTTATTCATCTTCATTTGTGCGTTTTCCAAGCCAGGTAGATAACTTTCAACAATTTTCTTGACTTGTTTGCTAACGTTTTTAGGTAAATCGCTCTCGTCATTTTCAGGCACTAAATCGGAGTCGCTGATTGTTTTTATATCAGGATGCGATTTTTCCCTTAGTAAAGGTTTTGGTAGTGCACTAATCCCATCGTGAACTGCCAGCGGATCGCCATAAAGAATGAAGGATAAGATCGTTTTCTGGTCTTCACCATCTAGGAAGCCCTGTATTTTTGTCATCTCTTCAACAAGGTTTAATTTGGCTTGCATCAATGCATAGCCGGCAGCCTGTCCATCGAGGACTTGCTTCCAAAAAGCGTTTGCTAGATAATCTGCCGCAATCAATGGCGGCATGACCGATCCATAGGCGATGCAGGTCGAGCCAACAAAGGATTTTGTGCCGGTGTCAAGAAATTTCAATGAGATCGCTTCGTCATGCCTTTTCTCTAAAACATTTGCGCCGTAACATGCTTCAGTAAATACAAGTTTTGGTGAGCGGATTTTTTCACTAAACATGTTTGGGCTCAGTGCAATTGGATAATCTCGGCCGGTGGATTGCGATGAGAAATCTTTTTGTCCGTACCAGTTAGCACCGTCTTTGATGCCATGAAGATTGAAATAACCAATTTTGTGCCCAAGGCTGTTGTTTAGGGCAAGCGAACCAGCATGCACGGGTGGTGAAAGATGCAGCTCTTTTCCCTGGCCAGCAGTCTTGTAAACTTCAGAAGATGCTTCTTTCCATATTTCTGCAGAGTAACCAAGGCTCTGGTTCGCGTTAAGCTTCCTGTTCCAGTTGGAGAAGATATCCAGAATCCATGTGAAAATTGAGGCGAATTTCTGCACATTTGATTTGGATTTCTTTGATTTTTGCTTGTATTGATATATCAAACCTCTGATCTGTGAGAGTAGCAAACCCGCGTCTGAGCCAGTTTCTCCGGGGAGACGCCCGACTGGCCATTGAGGGATGAAGTAATTTTTATCTATTGTTCCATATGGGTTATCTGAAGGCACATCTAAATCATTATCGCTTGTGGGATTTGGCAGGTGATGGAAGGGTACGATTTCAGGACCGCCAACGATCAACAGCGCGCCGATCATTTCCCCTTGCTTTTCAAGATGTTCATCAAGGTCCGCAAGGGCTAATTTTACCTGCCATGGGTCATAGGCGATAAAGGGCTTGAGCCCTAACCTTGCCATTGAGGCTGAATCATCCGGATAGAAAATTTTAGCATCCCAATCAGGCAGTCCCTGGATATGTCCCAGTAGCTCTTGGAGCAGTTTATCAATGACGTCTGCGGTGTTTGGTCCATATACTTTCTCCAGTTGTTTTCTTGAAGATAAGATCACATAAACCGGGAAGCGGGTGTCTGTTCGTTCTAAGTCAAGCTTCTTTAATCGCTTGGCGATCTTTGAGAAAGCATTTTGAACTTTTTCTATGTCATTGTTATTTGCATCCTTTTTTGCTATTTGTTTTGGCCTGTTATCGGTGAAAGACTCGGGCTTATTTTTCGAAGAACGGGTTGATGCTTGAGCCACCCTGATTTCCTGTGTTTCACTGATTGAAGGTGTGTGGGTTACCCGTCTGAAAAATGGACTTTGAGAAAATGTAGGAAAATTGAAAGAACCAGGATTGAGTTGATTCCATCCCAGATACGCACTGACAGAGGCAGGTATTGGCAGGTCGAAATGCGCTTGTAAATATTCAGGCCACATATCCTTAAATTGGTGATCATTGCCTAGCATTCTTGTTATCACCTGACCTGCATTATCTTGAGATTCAACCCAATGTAAGCGTTCAACAGCCCTGGCTTCCAATCCATGTTCAATTTCAGAAATTGCTTTTACCACATTGATTTGCAAGCACTTTGGCCAGGCGTCGTAATAAATTTCGCTCAGGTTGCTGACCATTTCCTGGTTTCCCAGGTTATTGGCAATTTGTAAATGCAAAATTGCTGGAATGGGTGTTTGAGGTGTTTTCAAGAGTGATTGATGCACATATTGCATTGCATTCGTGAAATCACCCTGTTCAAACTTTGATCGGGCTTCCCACAGAGGTGACAGCCAGGTTTCCTGCGCCTGATTGAAAGACTTGTTCTTTGTAAGATACTGATAAATTGATCGGTAGCGACTTTGCAGATCTTTTTTGGCGGTCACTTCACTCATATCTTTTATAGGCTCGAAGAACAGGGGGTCCAGTTCTATCAGACTTTCGTACAGCAATCTTCCCTGATCGATTTTGCCAGTTTTTATGAATGTTTTTGCCTGAAAATATTTCACATATAAATCACCGGGGAAATTGGCGAGCCATAACATTGTTGCTTGTTTGGCAAACGGATATTCCTCACAGTGATCAGCGGCATTGAGGATGGTTAGAAAACGATAGCGATCAATTGCTCCTAGATAGTCCAGTTGATTGTTGGCGTCTGTCATTGTTAACTTGCCTCTCGTAAATTATTTATCAGGTTTAGTGCAGTAACCATGCCAAGCTGGCGAACAATATTTGGATCATCCGGTGCAAATTTCTTTGCTTGTTTGAGCATTGCTTCTGCCCCGGGATAATCTTTCCGTTCTTTGAGTGCCATACCCGCATGATAATATGGGCGTGGGTCTGATGCATCTGCCAGTGAACCCTTTTGATAAATTTCAATGGCTTTTTCAAGGTCACGGCGATCCTGATAAGTCTTACCTAATTCGATGTAAGCATCCACTTTGTTAGGTTCAAGTGTGATTGCGTCTGAAAAATGTGCGATTGCCTGGTCCAGCTGCCCATCAAGACGTTGTAATCGACCTAGCATCAGGTGAACTTCGGCTTGATGCGGCATGATTTTCAAAACAGTTTGGGCAGTTTCTTTGGCTTGCTTGAGTCTGTTTGTTTGGATGAGCCAATCTGTTAAAGTTGTAACGACTTCGGGATTCTCAGGCTCCTTTTGAGCTAGCTCGACGAGCTGCGGCAAGATTGTTTCAATTCCCTCATGGTCCTTTTTAATTTTGAGGGTCTCCAATGCAATCCCAACATTCCCAGGATTCTGCTGCTCTGCTTTGTTTATTGTTGCGATAGCTTGTGTGAATTTGCCTTGTTTTGCCTGTGATTGTGCCAGGATGATGAAAGCGTCAATATTATTCGTTTCGTTTTTAAGGATTTCTTCAGACTTTATTTCAGCCTGTTCATATTGTTTGGTTTCGAAAAGGAATTTTGCTTCCTGAAAGGCGATTGTTCTGTCCTTGGGGTTGAGTTTTGAAGCGGTTTCGATGTTGTGTGTCGCTTCCTGTACGAACCCTAATCGACGATTGACATCAGCCATCCTGACCCAGATTTCAGTCTCTTTTTTAGCTAAGGCTGCGCTTCTCTCCAAATCATATTTTGCATGTCTTAAGTTGTTCATTTGCAGGTTTAATTCCGCACTCTTCCGCCAAAAATTAGCATTTTCAGGCTGGATTCTTAAAGCTTCAGAAATATGTTTGGATGCCAGGTCATGTTTTTCGATTTGTGTGTACAATTCAGCAGCAAAAGCATGCCATTTTGACTCGTCAGGCCAGAATGATAAAGCAGTTTCAATAGACTTCAATGCTTGTTCTGGTTGGTCTTTATTGAGCATTGCCAGTAATGCGTGATTGGCTGGATTGGATGTGTCAAATTCAAGTGCCCTGGCAGCAAATCGATGGCCGTTCCGTTTTTCGTTTTTCAGAGCATAGATTGCATACGCCTGGAGTATATGGGGATTGTTTGGATAAATATCTGCAATTTTGTCAGCAAGATTGGCATCTTGAGTGAAGATTAAGACAGAAGCAGCAGTCTCAGGGGTGTTCAAACAGACATCGGCGCTTAATCCCATTGGCCATTCACCTGAGAAGGCAGCGGCCATTCTCGCCTGGCTGCAGACAAAGGTTTCTTCTGGGAGGTGCTTTTGCAAACGGTTGACAATTTTCCGGGCAATGTTTTCATAGTCTTTTGAAAGGATTGACTCTCCAGGAGAATGATTTGTGATCAACAGGGATCTTGCAATTTGCTGATATTCAGCGGATTTTATCAAACACTGGGCAAAGCGCCAATTATTAAAGGGTTGATTGTCGAGGTGCTGCCAAGCCTGTTGATGGGTTTGAATCGCAGTGATATAGTCATCCTGGGCAAAAGCGGCATCTGCAATACTGATCAAATTTCTTATTTTTCTGAGAAGGATTTGCAGTGATTTAGATTGCATTCCCTCCAATGTATTCTTATAAGAAATGATGGCATCATTAAAGTAATCTTTCGCAAGATCTACATCTCCACGGTAGCTTGCAAGCTGGCTTTGAACAGCTAAATATCGAGGATAGTTTCGATTTGATGAAGACAAACCATTAATCAAGGCTGCAGCATTTTCCATTTGCCCCTGAAGGATCTGAATTTCAGCCTTTGAGCAAATGATGTCCAGCTGGTTCACACCTAATGAATCGGATTTGGTGGCTTCGTTTTGATTTTCGACGCTTGCTTTTTGTATTTCATCAAAATTGAACAGTTGTAACTGGGTTTCAAAGATCGTTTGCCTTATTTGTTCATCCTCTGGTTTAATTTCAGCTGCTTGAGCCAGGTAGGCTAATGCTAATTGGAAATCACCTAAAGCGAGATTCAATTGACCCATTCGGTAGAGATAGCCAGAAATTGTTAAATCATAAGTATAAAGGAGGGGCGAGGTGTCTTTGTTGATTTCATCGTTATTGAGAAGCCCTTCCGTTGCGGAATTTTCAATGGATTTGAGTGTGTTGAAGGCTGATTGATAGTGGCCTAAATTTGTCAGGATATCAGATTTCATCAAGGAAATTTGAGGATAAATATCATGGTAATCCTGTGTGTGGTTGAATAGTTCGAGCGCTTTCTTTTCTTTATCTACCAAAGTATAAGCAGCAGATAAATCGAGAATCCTTATGGGGTTGAAAGTTGTAGATCTTTCAACCGCTTTTTCAAGTGCTTCTACCGCAAGCGCTAATTCATTCATGCGAACACATGTATAGGCAGCCTGGTGAAGGTCTTCAGGAGAAATATCGTCCAGATTTGTCAGATCATAAAGGATTTGTTTTGCTTCTTCATGGTCACCAATCGACAAAAGGATCTTTGCCAACCAGAGTTTAAGTTGATGTTTATCAGGATTAATGCGCAAAGCCTCTCTCAGGGCATTCACGGCTTCTTCTGGTTCGTTGTTTTTAGTTTTGAAATTTGCAAACCAGAGAATATTTGTTATGTCTTGTGGCGCTAATCTGAGCGCTGTGTTTGCTAAATCCCTGGCTTTTGATTGTAAATCAGCTGCCTGGTAAGCCTCCACCAATCCGTGAATAATGAGAAGATTTTCAGGTTGTTCAGAACCCGCATCCTGGAGTGCCGCCAACCCCATGTCATACTCGCCGAGAGCTATTGATGTTTTACCTATGCCATAATTGAGGCGCCAATTAATGGAAGTCTCTTCATTGGGTATTTCGTCGGACAGCGCTTTGTATTGATCAAGGGCAGTTTGGAAACTGCCACTTAATCTTTCAATATCAGCCAGATGTAATTTCAGAACTTTTTGGCTGGGACTGATTTCGAGTGCTTTATTGAGGATTTCTTTAATTCTCACCAAATTTTCTTCAGGGGTCTCTTCAACACTGTTTTCAAATTTGTTGATGATCAATCTTGCTGCTGTTAGAACAATAGCGATATCTTCCGGGTATTGATCTGCTGCAAAGATCAGTATTGGCTCGGCTGATTTCTCCCTGCCCATGTCCAGCATAACTTTACCCAGTAATTTTGAGACATTGGGATATTGTGGGTAGGTCGCTTCAAAGGGTGCTAACAAACGCCATGCTGCATCAAAATGACCTAATTGGTGTTGTGCATCTGCTAAAACAAGGCTTCCCTGTAAATCTTCGGGGTCAATTTCGTGCGCTTTCTCCAGGTGGGGCAATGCCTCCGCCGGGGATTTTCGATCCAGAAGTGCTTTGCCATAGGCACGAAGAAGTTTCGGGTCGTGTGGCAATGTCAAAACGCCCTTATTCAAGATCTCAAAGGATCTATCTTTTTGTCCGTTGAGATCCCATAATCGCGCTAATGTCAGCCAAGTCTCAGGTTCCTCAGGGATCATTTCGACAACATTTTCCATGTGCTGTATGGCTTTTATAATGTCTCCCTTGTGCATAAAACTTTCACCAAGAAGGATTAAAGCTTTTGTGTTATGTGCATCCTTTTTAAGGATGTTTTGGCAGACGGAAATTGCTATGTCAACTCGATTTGTTTTTAGGGCAGATTCGGCAAAAATTTCAAGATCTTCGACTGCAGGGGTCGGTGTTGATTTGATAAACGCCTGTGATGTCGCGAAGGTATCTTCCCATCGATTGTTCTTACTGTAGAGCCGGGCAAGTGCTCGTTGATTATCTTTGTTGTCAGGTTCTCTCAGTTCGATGTAGGAGGTTAATGTCAGGGCTTTGTCAAATAATTGAGATTTCTCGTAAACGTCCCTGATTTTTTTGATGATATCTAAATTTTGGAATTGATTTTTTAGAATATCATCAGCGAATTTGATGATGGCTTGATTGTCTTTTTGAGCTTCAAGCATTTGAAGTAAATATCCGACCTTATCAAATTGGGCATTATGAACGTAGTAGGACGGGAAATCGGACTTTTCTTTTTGCTTGATATTTATTAGATGTGTGTCGATACGCTTTTCATCGTTCTTGTTTTGTTCAATCTGTGTCTTAAGAATATGCTTTTCATCAGAGTCAGATAAAAATTCAAGTTTTTCCTCTGCCTCATCATAATTGCCCAGTTCGATGAGCGTTTTGATGTAGAAATGTTTTATTGTCTTTGAATTTGGAAGCGAAGCCATCAAACCCATCCAGCTTGTTGGGGAAGTCTGGCCTTTTTGAGAATTAATCGATTGAAACATTGTTTGTGATTCCAAAAACTTCAAAAGGTCGCTGGATAGCTGATATGTTTCAGATGATCTTTGCTCATCTCCGCTGTAATAATAATAAGCAGCTAATCGATTTAAGTCTTCCGGTAAAGAATACCTGATTTGTTTTTCTAATGGGTCCGTTTCTTGATTGAGTGCCTTAAATGCTTCAATCTCGGAATAGACACCTGCAGAAAAGTCAATGTTTTTCTTTGTTTCGAGGAAACTTTTAGCGAGCTTTTTGCGCAAATCAAACCTATGGAATATTTCAAGCCATTTTAAGCTGTCAAGCTGCAGGTCTTGAGAACGATTAACATACAGCTGAAATAATTGATCCAGTCTATTTTCACTCTCAATTGGATTGGCTAAATATGCATGGATACTCAAAGGTACGGCTGCTTTAGACAAAAATTCTTTGTCGGAATTCAAGAAATCCAGGATTAAATCATTGAAATCCGGGCTGTATAAGAATAGACAGGCAAGAGGGGTTCGCCAAATACGAAAGAATTTTTGTACATCAACTATTTTTGATTTTTCAAATAATTCTCCGGCAATACCCTGCCAATGACCATTTGATCTACGAAATTCACGAACAGACAGGGCTAGCAAACCAGCGGAAGTCAGATCTGCAGGTGGTAAGCCCGTATTGCTAAGGGTTTCTAATGTTTGAGAAGACCGTTGGGAAATTTCTTTTGGAATTTGATTGTCTAAGTCATCAAGATTTTCTAAATCTTGCCCCGTTGCGTTGCCAATCAGCCATGAGCTAATTCTTCCAGGTGAAAAAGTCGCTATGTCTGATGCTTTAGATTGGAAGTAAGGCAGACTTGTGTCTTCATCCTGTGCAAATTGCCAGACCAGGGAATCTTGCTGCAGGCTGCTGACGATCATTTGTCTTTGTTCAGATGAAAACTGTTTTCTAATTAAATCAAGCAATCCCTCTAAAGGCATGGCGATCTCCTATCCTTGATATGATTGTTTTTAATAAGGTGTGATGCCTAAATTTCTGGAAATGAAATAAGCAGTTGTCAACAATGCTATTCCCAGAAAGACCAAGAATACGCCAATGCCGGTGTTTGTTTTTGAGAGGTCATGTAATGCGTTGATCAGCGCTGATGCATTCCCGACCAGGCCGGCAATATTTTCAGTTATGCCTTTTTCAGCCAATTTCGAGGTCTGACTGGCAATTGTGTGGACATCTCGTCCAATTGCCTGCCGGGTTAGGATGAAGATGCTGATGACCATGACGATTAATCCCAATAGAAATAGAACAGTCGCCATGGTGATTTGAAATTCAAAAGCGGTACTAAACATAAAACACCTCCTGATAAATGTCTCTGGAGGTGTTGTAGCAATATCTGTGCCAAAACAAATAAACAAGGGGTATTTTGTTAATTTACATAATTTTCTTTTATTTCAGAAGGCAGATGATGAATGTCGATCGCAGGGTCATCGCAGAAAATGATGGCGCGCTCGAGTGCATTCCTCAATTCGCGAATATTTCCAGGCCATTGGTATGCCATTAAGGCTTGCATCGCCCGTGGTGTGACATCCTGGATATTTATTCCCATTGACATGTTGCTCTGCTTCAATAGTAAGCCCACCAGCTCAGGAATATCTTCTTTCCGTTTTCTGAGTGGGGGGATGTCTAGGTCCACTACCTTCAGACGATAGTACAGGTCCTCTCTGAATTCACCCCGTTTGATCATTTCCTTGAGATCCTGGTTTGAGGCTGCGATTATTTGAACGTCAACCCTGATAAGGGTTGTCCCTCCGACTCTGCGGAAGGCTCGTTCTTCAATAGCCCGTAAAAGTTTTGCCTGCATATCAAGGGGCATGGAAGAGATTTCATCAAGGAAAAGAATGCCTCCGTCAGCGACTTCCATCAAACCGTTTTTTCTTTTATTGGATGCGCCCGTGAAAGCGTTGGCTTCGTGGCCAAATAACTCGGATTCGAGCAAAGTGTTTGCGATGGCTGCACAGTTCACTGCTATGAATGGATGCTGCTGTCTGGGTCCAACCTGGTGAATAAAGGTTGCCATAATCTCCTTACCCGTCCCGGATTCACCTGTGATTAAGATGGAAACAGAGGTTTCCGAAGCCCTTTGGGCAAGGTTAATAAGAGCTTTCATGCGTGGGTGGTTTCCAACAACAAATTTTGAAGTTGAAGATTGAGAGCTTCTAAGATGGTCCAATTCTCGCTTCATTGCGACCAATTCCTCAGCCCTTTGAATGGAATTTTTGAGTGTTTTCATCTCAATGGGTTTGGTGATAAAATCCAATGCCCCTTTCTTCATCGCTTCAACAGCGTAATCAATTTGACCATGGGCTGTGATGATGATGAATTTTGGCTGCTCATCCATTTGTACGACTTCATCTAAAAGTGATAATCCATTTCCGTCAGGCAGTAAAACGTCGAGGACGCATATATCTACTTTCCCCATCTCTAAAAATCCCCGCGCTTCTTTCAATGTGCCTGCTTCGAGGACTTCCTTGCCATCTTTTCTTAAGCTGTCTGCGATGGCTTCTCGGGCTGTATCAACATCATCTACGACAAGTATTGTTGCACTCATTAATCAAGCATGCCTTTCTTTTTCACCAGGAAAATTCTAAATATTGTGCCTCCTGTGTAACTGTCCACCTCAATTTTACCTTTATGAGCGTTAATAATTCTCTGGGTTATTGCTAACCCCAGGCCAGTGCCATGATCTGAACCGGTAACAAATGGTTTAAACAAATGTGCTTTGATTTCATCAGGAATGCCGTGCCCCGAATCCGTCAGGATCACCTGGTAAAATTTCCGATCCTCTTCAAGCTCAGGTTCGGTAATGCGAATGCCCAGGGTGCCTCCTTCTTCACTCATTGAATTGACAGAATTACTGATGATATTTGTAAAAACTTGTTCAAGTGCTCTCAGATCGCCTTCAACAATGGGATTAACAACCTGTGATTCGTAATATGACGAAATGTTCAAACGTAGCAGCCTTGGATGCCATCTATCAAGGATATGACGCAGCATGAAATCGAGATCCACACCAGACATTTTATATTCCAGGGGTTTAGCGAATGAAAGCACACTTTCCATTAGGTAAAGCAGCTTATTGCATTCATCCCGCATATTATCAATCCATTTAAGATTTTCATCACCTTCCGACAGATTATCTTCAATGACCTGTAAAGAAAGCATAATTGCGTTAATAGGGTTGCGTACCTCATGGGCAAAAATTGCCATGACTTCTCCAAGAATGGCGCGCTGTTCCAGTTGCTTTCTGGCTGCCTGATTTTGTTCTTGCTGGCTGATGTCTTTGATTAGGATGATAATTGAAAGGACATGTCCATTCTGCATGACAGGGGACATCATTATTTGAGCAGGGAAGGACGTGCCATTGCGATGGTGCAATGTCAGGTCGCCGCCTGTGAGGGTTGGGATGCCTTGCTTGGCTGATGAGAGTGCAGAACCGAGGGATTCAGACCCGATCAAGATGGAATCAATTGGCTGACGCAATGCTTCGACATTGGCGTAACCGAGGATTGTTTCAATCGCAGGATTGGTCTCTGCAATGGTAAGATCCGGCGCAAGGATGATGACACCCTCATCAAGATTCTCGATTATCTCATTTTGAATTTTTACAACTTGCCTGATTTTGCTTGAGAGATTTTTCAAATTTTGAAGGGAAATCTGGTCTTCCATGATTTCTGTTATGTAACCAGCTAATAATTCTACAAGTGGAAGGCTCACCTGTGTTGGATTTAATTGTTTACTTCCGGCAATTAACAGACCAAATTTTGCCTCATCATTTCCCAGAGGCACTGTAACCAGAAACTTATAGCCTGCATTTGCAGCAGTCTTTTGAAGATGGGTCTTTGGTGGAAATTCTGACCTCCACTCGACCGCGTCAGACGCATTGACCAGGTCCTCACCCGAAAGAACCTTGGGGTATTCGAATGCCAAACGCTCATCATTGGACTGATATTGCACCAACTGTGGTTTTCCACCGCTGGCTTTATAGATTGAGACAAACTCAATCTCTAAAATTCTTGCTGATTCCTTAACAATATGTGAGAGTGTTTCATGGAGATTATTCTTGTTTTCATTTTTAAGCAGGATTTTCAAGTTCTCGATAAATTTGACCTGTTCATGAATACTTGATTGGCTCGTCGTTATCCCTTCAGGCTGAAAGGTCAGGAGAAGCAAATTCTGTTTATGGGTGAGGGGAAAGATCTTCACCCTGACGGGGATCAAAGGCTGTTTCTTGTGCTTTAGAAAGGCTTTTTGGTCATGCCCAGAGATTGGATCGGTGTCGGAAATGTCAGGAAGAAGGGTATCAATTGGCTGACCTAGGAAATCATTTTCTCCAAGATTTGTCAGGAGAAACAGGGGGTTGTTGGCTGTAAGAATTTGGTTTTCTGGTTGGTTGTAAATAATCGCAGGATCCTGAATTAAATCGATTAATGTCAGGATAGCTTGTATCCCTTCATTCTTTGAAAATTCAACATTTGCCAGGTTTTCGATTAGATTTTGGGTCACATTTTACTCAAGCGGTTGCAAATTTTTCGATGCGGCGTAGGTGTGCTGGCAAAATGCCTTCCATTGCACGATATTTTGCGACAGTTCTGCGAGCAACCTGAATGCCTTGCTTTTCCAGGATCTTGCGGATTTCCGTATCGTTCATTGCATGATTTTCGTTCTCAATAATGTTGCGCATAATTGCTCTGACAGATAAGCTGCGATCAAAAAAAGTAGACATCGGAATGATCTTCCGGTTTGGGAGCTGAATAGTCTTATTTGCTACAGCCCTTGAAATTGTTGATTCATGAACATCCAAATTTTCTGCCACCTCTGCCCGGGTTAATGGTTCAAGATGGACATCACCATGAATTATAAATGATTTTTGCACCTCAACAATTTTTTCCATAAGTTGGCGCATGGTATTGTTGCGCTGCTGAATGCACTTGATGAGCAGGGAAGCTTTATCGAGGTCCTTTTTCCATTCTTCTTGTTTTTCTTCGGATTGTTCTTTTAAGGCTTTCTTAAACAATGGATTTAATCGAAGGGTGCCACGAGAAGGGGTGATGATTTCTATGATCAGCGGGTTCCCAGGTTTATTGTCGAGATAATAAATCAGAATATCGGGTTGATGAAACACATCTGGTGTATTGTCATTGGGCTGTCTAAAGGTTCCCCAATTTGCTCGAGCAGGGAAAGGATTCAGATTTTCACTGATGTAATGGGAGACGAGTTTAATCTTCTGAACGCTGGTCCCTAACTTTTTTGCCAGTTCGCTGTAATGACGCTTTTGTAATAATTCGAAATCTTCTGAAATTGCTCGACGAACAAATTCTGGAACAATTGAAGATTCAGATAAGAACTCCACCTGTGCTAACAAAGCTTCCTTGATATTTCTTGCTGAAACACCCAGGGGATCACAGCGCTGGATTTTCTTAAGAATCGCCTCAACTTTGCTGGGTGTTGTGTGGTGGAAACGGCAAATTTCGCGAACTTCAATGGCTAAGAATCCATCGTCATCGAGATTCGTCAGGATCATCGCCGCAATTTCACGCTCGTCTTTTTCTAATTCTGGTGCGACCTGGCGCAGGACATAGGTGGGTAGGTTAAGTGGGGTAGATGAGTACGGATCTTCTGGCATGTCGTCGCTGTAGGACTTACCAGAACCGCTGTAGTTGTAAAAATCATCTCTGGGGGAAACAAATACAATTGTCTCATCAGGGTCGAGAGATTTAGGCTGACTGCAAATAGGGCAGGGACCTTGTGGCGGCAATTTTCTTCCGCACATCGGACATCTTCGTTCGTTCACCAGTTCAAGGGCTGGGTTTTTAGATAATTCAACGTCAATGGTTTGTAATAGCTCGGTTGATGTCATGTAGAGCAAGGTCATCGTTTGCGCTATGTGCGCTGACGTCATCGGGCTCTGTACTTGGTTTTGACCTTGATACTGGTTAAGTCTCATAATCTCAGCTCCTGAAATCATTATAAATGAATAATGCGTTTGTTGCAAGAAGCGTGCCAGGAGTTTCCAGGAGAAGGTTTATAGACTGTCCTTCGAGTGGTAAAATGCGACTATTCTAATTTGTGAGGACTTCTTTATGAGATTAACGATTGTGGGTGGCGGTTTAGCCGGGTGTGAGGCAGCATGGCAAGCTGCTGAAAGAGGAATTGGTGTAGATTTATACGAGATGCGGCCAGAACAAACAACGGGTGCCCATCGAACAGGCAATTTGGCTGAACTGGTTTGCTCGAATTCGTTAGGTTCGAATTTACCCAACAGGGCATCGGGATTATTGAAAGAAGAGCTTCGAAGACTTGGTTCATTACTCATTGCTTGTGGAGATGCAAGTTCCTTACCAGCAGGGGGAGCTTTGGCAGTCGATCGAGATGCGTTTTCATCTTGTGTGCAAGGAAAAATTGAAAATCACTCGAATATTAGGCTTATCCGTAAGGAAATAACCAATATCCCTGAAGCCCCTGCTGTTTTTGCGTCCGGGCCATTAACCTCACCAAAATTATTAAAGGCTTTGCAGGGTTTTTCAGGAGAGAAGCAATTATTTTTTTATGATGCAATCGCACCCATTGTTCATTTTGATTCAATCAATATGGATGTTGCTTATCGGGCAAATCGTTATGATCTGAGTGACTCGCAGGATGGAGACTATATCAACTGCCCATTAAATCGAGAAGAATATCAGCGGTTTCGAGAGGCTTTGCTTTCATCAAAAAGAATTCCATTGAAAAATTTTGAAGTGGAGATCGAGTCTGGTGTTGATGCAGGAAGTGCGCAGTATTTCCAGGGTTGTCAACCAGTCGAAATTATTGCGGCTTTAGGAGAAAAGACTTTGGCTTTTGGACCAATGCGACCAGCGGGTTTAACCAACCCCCGAACTGGGCGCTGGCCGTATGCTGTTGTTCAGTTACGGCAGGACAATCTGGCAGCTGATTTATACAATATGGTAGGGTTTCAAACCAATCTTCTTTTTGGAGAACAAGAACGTGTTTTCAGGCTCATTCCGGGCTTGGAGAATGCGAGCTTTGAGCGTTATGGTCAGATGCACCGCAATGCTTACATTACATCACCAAGCTTACTCGTTGAAAGTCTTGCCTTTAAACAGAAACCAGGTTTATTTGCTGCCGGACAGCTTTCGGGTATTGAAGGGTATGCAGGTAATATTGCTTCAGGCTTGGTTGTTGGCATTAATGCTGCAAGGTTTATTTGGGGATTAGCACCTTTGAAACTACCAACCACAACGATGACAGGTGCATTACTGCATTACATAAGCCACGCAGAAACCAAGGATTTTCAACCTATTAAAGCAATGTTTGGATTGCTTCCCAAACCTGAAGATGATCAGCATCGATCAAAAAAGGATCGGTATTCTTTTTATTCGCAAAGGGCTTTAGCAGATTTAGATCAATATCTAATGTCAGTAGAAGGATTCTAATTCAAGGGATGTTATTTGTGTCAATTAAGACTCTTATCCTTTTCAAGGATTTTTTACCTGGGTGAAATTCAAAAGTATGATTTATAATACCTAACACTCACCAATAGATGACAAGGACAAATTTCGAAATGATTATTGAGTCAGCCAAAAGAGTTTCTCAAGTAAAACCCTATTTCTTCGCAAAATTAGGAGACACGATTGAGGTATTAAAAAAATCTGGTAAGGATATCATTCGGCTGGATATTGGATCGCCAGATTTACCGCCAAAGGATTTTATTATAGAAGCACTTGTTGATGCAGCAAGACGTCCAGATATGCATGGCTACGGTCAATCTGGCGGTTCTGACTCTTTACGAAAGGCTTTTGCTTCATATTATGCACGGCGTTTTGGAATTGATCTTGATCCGGATCGAGAACTTGTGGGTTTGATTGGATCAAAAGAGGGATTATTTAACCTCAGTCAGGTGATTTTGAATAAGGGTGATTGGGTTTTGATGCCCGATCCCGGATATCCAGTTTATGGGGTGGGCGCTGTTATCACACGAGCCAAGCCTTATTATATGCCGCTGTTAGCTGAAAATGACTTTCTACCTGATCTTGAAGCTATCCCCACCGAAATAGCAAACAAAGCAAGATTGATGTGGCTGAATTATCCGAATAATCCTACCGGCGCTGTTGCACCATACGATTTTTTTGAAAAAGTTGTCGCCTTTGCAAAACGAAACGAAATCATCATTGCCCATGATGCACCCTATGTTGACGTTTGTTTTGATAATTATGAAGCACCAAGCATCCTTCAGGTACCTAGCGCAAAAGAGGTGGCGATTGAATTCAATTCGCTTTCAAAGACATATAATATGGCTGGATGGCGGGTTGGGGTAGCAGCAGGTAACCGAGAGATTGTTTGTTTACTGAGGGTATATAAGAGCCAGCTGGATTCATCACATTTTAAACCAATCATGGAGGCGGCGAAGGCTGCACTTTTGGGTGATCAATCATGGATAGCTGAACGGAATATGGTTTATCAAAAAAGGCGAGATATTATTGTATCCACCTTAAGGGAATTGGACTTTGATTTCGAAGTACCAAAAGCATCTTTATATGTCTGGGCAAGAATCCCTTCGCCTTATGTTGACAGCATCGCTTTTTGTGATGAATTGTTACATGCTACTGGTGTAAGCATCACCCCGGGTGAATTGTATGGTCCATCGGGAGCTGGATACGTACGCATATCGCTTGTGACACCCGAAGGAATTTTGGAAGAAGCAATGTGTCGTTTGAAGAAATGGATGAGAGGAAACTAAGTGACAAAATTAATTGATACGACAGCGCCACAGGAAAAGGCACTTTTAATCGGGGTCAGCCTTTTTTCTGATAAAAATTTACTATCATTAGAAGACTCGCTGGATGAATTATCCTTACTTGCTGAAACAGCCGGTGTTGAAGTCATGGAGACTATCACTCAAAACCTGAACACGCCCAACCCAAAGACTTTTATTGGGTCTGGAAAAGTTGAAGAGGTAAAAATTCTTGCTCAAGAGCTGGGTGCAGATATGGTGATATTTGATAATGTTTTATCGCCCAGACATCAACGAGAATTGGAGGAAGCGCTTGGAGAGTCTATTCGGGTTATTGATCGAACGGCATTAATTCTGGATATTTTTGCACAACACGCGAACACAAGTGAAGGTGGTTTGCAGGTCGAATTGGCACAATATGAATACCGCTTGCCCAGGTTGACACGAGCCTGGACACACCTTGCTCGTCAGGCAGGTGGCGGCGGTGGTCGAGCTGGCGGTGTTGGGGGTGTTGGTTTGCGTGGCCCCGGTGAAACGCAGCTTGAGGTTGACCGTCGAATAATTTCACGCCGAATTGAATTTCTGAAAGAAGAGTTAGAAAAGGTACGGGCGCATCGTTCTCGTTATCGTCAGCGCCGCAAGAAGACCCGAATACCTGTCATTGCCCTGGTTGGTTATACCAACGCTGGCAAATCGACTTTGCTAAACAGATTGGCGAGCTCGGATGTTTATGTCGCAGACCAGTTATTTGCCACATTGGACCCTACAACAAGGCGTGTTGAACTACCTGGCGGTCAGGCAGTTTTATTTACAGATACTGTTGGGTTTATACAAAAACTGCCAACGGAATTGGTGGCAGCCTTTCGTGCAACCCTGGAAGAGATTTCTGATGCGGATGTGCTGTTACATGTTGTGGATATCACTCACAGAAATGCCAGTGCGCAGGCAAAATCAGTTCAGGAGACACTGATCGATATTGGGGCTGGGGATATCCCTATGGTGACAGCTTTTAACAAAATTGACCTGCTGAAAGATCCTGAAGCTGCGGTTGATAATTTGGAGGAATTTTCAGGCACTTTCCCAATTTCAGCCCGGACAGGTCAGGGAATAGATGCATTACTTTCCGCAATCGAAAGTGAGTTATTTGAAACTTACATTGAATTGGATGTTTTCATCCCCTACCAGGAGGGGCAGTTGATTTCGAAATTACATGAGTTTGGACAGGTTCATGAAGTTGAAAATTTGGAGGAGGGGACAAGGATCAAGGGGCTGATACCACGGCGGTTTATGCACCAATTTGAGCCTTATTTCATGCCAGATCCTGATGACGATGAATTATGAGCATAAAAAAAGCTGGGCTCTTGAGCCCAGCTTTTTGATTGATACTATTTAAGAATTATTCTCGTTCGGTAATATCCAGAATTTCCCGGCCCTGGTAATGTCCGCAGTTAGGGCAGACACGATGAGGTAGACGGGTTTCACCGCAGTTAGGGCATATGACAACATTACGAGCTTTGAGTGCATCATGGGCACGTCGTCGGTCACGTCGACCAGGGGAAATTTTTCGTTTTGGAAGAGGGGTCATCTTACACTCCTTAAAATTCTATGATTATTCCAATTTAGCCAAAGGATTATACCGGCACTTGGGATATGCGTCAAGCATAATTCGAAGTGTCAGGGCAAAGTAGTAATGTCCTATTTGAGCAAAGTTAAAATGTCCTATTGGAGGTGAATAGGATATGACGAAAAACAGGATCATTACAATGAG
>LGHA01000006.1 GCA_001508595.1 Anaerolineaceae bacterium 46_22
AGGGCAAGCCGATTGCCAATGCGGATTGCTTCGGGGTCAATCAGGGTCATTATTATTCACTTTTGGGAGTGACCGCTGCTCTAATCTCAGCAACGACCCTTTGTGTGTCTGTTCCAGGGCCGTAAACTGCATAGACGCCCTTTTCTTCAAGGTTGGGGATATCATCTTCAGGGATGATGCCGCCAACGAAAACTTTTACATCATCAAGGCCGTTTTGGGTCAACTTGTTGATCACTGCGGGGACCAAAGCATTATGAGCACCTGAGAGAATGGATAAACCGACAACATCTACATCCTCTTGCAGGGCGGCTTCTGCGATCATATCCGGTGTTTGGCGGAGACCGGTATAAATGACTTCCATGCCGGCATCGCGCAGTGCGCGGGCGATCACCTTTGCGCCGCGATCATGTCCGTCAAGGCCTGGTTTTGCGATTAACACTCGAATTTTTTTGTCCGTCATTCATTTCTCCATGTCTTTAGTTTGCATCCCTGATTATTTTATGAGGATTGTAAGGGTTTGGTTTATCATGCACTGTATTCATCACTGCCAGATGCAAATAAAATTTCTCCGTAATAAATTCGGTGAAAATCCCGATTGGGATAATGGCGATAAATCCCCTCATCTAAAAAGTGGGCAGGGTTCAGGTCATTTGCATACATTTTTTGGCATTCAATCACAATTTCTGCTTCTTCAAATGTGGGCGCTGCCACCATGGTTGCAGGTTCTGGCGTCAGCCCTGACTCTGCAATTTTATCCCCGTCGAGGCCGGATTTATTTCCCAACAAGCTCAATGCCTGGTGGTATTTATCTGGAAAGGCGGTTAGGGTGAAGGTATCGTATTTTTGCATAAATTGATAGGTGTAGCGGGAATGACGGACAGCGACAAAAGCAAAGGGCTTGCTCCACAGGGTGCCAAGGGCACCCCAGCTGATAGTCATGGTGTTAAAGTCGTTCTTAGCATAGTCCCCTGAGGTCAATAACGCCCATTGGTGATGGAAGAGGTAGTACGGCTTAATTTGTAACTGTGCAATTTCGATAGGTTTTCTTTGCATATTTGTTCCTTTCACAATGTTATGATGATACCATTTTTAGCTGGATTATCTGGAAAATATTGGTAATTGCTTTTGCTGATAAAAATTCTGAAGTCACCGTGTAAACTTCAGGTTTATTAGTGGGAGAAAATCGATAATATCCCGAAATAATTGCATTATAAAAAATTGACTTTGTGGAAGTCGAATATTTGTGCTGAGAAAAATGCAGCTTCGGGTATAATCGAGGCTATGATGACAGAAGAAAACGATCGCATCATTGATAGTAAACCAAAGCCCGAAGACCAATTTGACAGCGCTTTACGCCCAGGTTATCTGGAAGAGCTGATAGGGCAGGAACAAATCAAAGAAAATCTGAAAATTTTGATTGAAGCAGCAAAGCTGCGTTCTGAAGCCCTGGACCATGTGCTGTTTTATGGGCCGCCTGGTTTGGGAAAGACCACCCTTGCACACATTCTTGCAAACGAAATGGGTGTCAGCATCAAAGTGACTTCCGGCCCGGCAATAGAACGGGCAGGTGACCTGGCTGCCATCCTGACCAACCTGCATGCCGGAGACATTTTATTCATAGATGAGATTCATCGCCTGGGGCGTGTTGTGGAAGAAGTGCTTTACCCCGCAATGGAAGATTTTTCATTGGATATCGTTATTGGAAAAGGACCGGCGGCAAGGTCTATTCGATTGAAGCTGCCGCATTTCACCGTGGTGGGTGCAACAACACGCCTGGCACTGGTCACTTCGCCTTTACGCGCGCGTTTTGGTGCCACATACCGATTGGATTACTACCAAATTGATCCCCTGGTGGAAATTGTTGAACGCGGCGCTGGCTTACTTCAAGTTGAATCCAGCAGCGATGGGCTGCTTGAAATTGCCAGACGCGCACGTGGTACACCACGCATTGCATTGAGAATGCTGCGGCGGGTGCGGGATTATGCCCAGGTACGGGCGAACGGAAAAATTACTGGGGAAGTCGCCCAGGCTGCCCTGGACTTGCTCAACATTGACGGGCAAGGGTTGGATGATCTTGATCGGCGGGTGCTCTTATGCGTGATTGAAAAATATGATGGCGGTCCTGTGGGCTTGAATACAATTGCCGCTTCTGTGAGCGAAGAACCTGACACGATCATGGACGTAGTTGAACCTTATTTGCTTCAATTAGGTTACTTAGAGCGGACATCTCAGGGTCGTCAGGCAACACGCAATGCTTACGATCATCTTGGCCTCGATTTTCGGGACGCCAGTGCTCAACAAAAGCTGTTTTGAGGGGGGGACATTAAAATGAGAACATATGACTTTGATTACGAGCTGCCTAAAGCTCGCATTGCACAAACACCGGTTACACCCCGGCATGATTCCCGTTTGTTAGTCTTAAACCGCAAAAATCAAGCGCTTGAACACACAAAATTCTGGGATATTGACCGGTTTTTGAATCCGGGTGATTTGCTTGTGATTAATGAAACCCGTGTCATCCCGGCTCGAATTTATGCGCATAAACAACCAGGTGGGGGAAAAGCGGAATTATTATTATTGAAGAAACATGGGTTGCAAACATGGCGTGCGTTAGGCGGTGGGAAGGGCTTAAATGTTGGGCGAAAATTAAGCATCGAAGATGGGCTTGAGGCGGAAATTGTTGAGGTGCTGGAAGGCCCTGAGCGTATGGTTCGCTTCAGCCAACCCATTGAACCTTTCCTCGAAAAAGTTGGGCATGTGCCGTTGCCGCCCTATATCCACAAGAAATTAGATGATCCAGAACGCTACCAAACAGTGTATGCAAAAGAATCCGGTTCGGCAGCTGCACCAACAGCAGGACTGCATTTTACACCCGAATTGATGTTAAAATTGGAGCAAAAAGGACTTCAGTTTGCGCGTTTAACCCTGCATGTTGGCCTGGACACCTTTGCCCCGGTGACAGAGAAGGATCCCAGCCGCCATAAGATCCATACGGAGTGGTGTGAGCTTGATGATAGGACCGCCGATCAAATCAAAATGACAAAGCGCAACGGTGGGCGGATTATCGCAGTTGGCACTACCAGCGTTCGTACCCTTGAGACTGCGGCAGCAAAAGCATCTGATGGGCAGCTTGTTTCACCTTTTTCGGGTCCTACAAATCTGTACATCCTCCCGGGTTTCGAATTCAACATCGTGGATGCGATGATCACGAATTTTCACCTTCCGAAATCAACCCTGCTGATGCTTGTCAGCGCTTTTGCAGGCCGTGAATTAATCCTTGAAACTTATAAAAAAGCAGTGGAAGCGGAATATCGTTTCTTTTCTTTTGGCGATGCAATGTTGATTTTATAAGCTGATTTTGGTTTAATTATTGCATCTTTCTCTTTAACATTGTTAATATTTAATAGATTTCTTATAAAAAATAGTTACAATCTGTCCCTTAAAATGCTATAATTCAAATATTCTAATATAAAAAGAATTTGAAGAATTCACAAGGACAATAAAAATTATGATGCGATTTGATCGTTTTACAGAACGTGCCCAGGAAGCAGCGCAGCGGGCTGCTGAGATAATCCAAAGATATGGGCACAACCAGATTGATACTGAACACATTCTGCTGGCGTTGATTGAACAACCCCAGGGTGTGATTTCTCAATTGCTTGAGATCTTGAAAATTGACCCCGATAACTTTATGGAACGTCTGGATTACATCCTTCGCACCAGCCCTAAAGCAAACATCTTCGGCGGTGGGTCAGGCCAGGTTTTCATCACCCCCAGAGTTAAGCGGATCATTGACCAGGCGAACCAGGAAGCCAACCGATTGAAGGATGAATACATCTCAACGGAGCATATTTTCCTGGCGATTTTGGGCGAGCGGAATACCCCTGCGGCGCGATTATTAGAAGACCTGGGCATTACACGACAGCGTGTAGTGGAAGCCATTGATGAATTGCGCGGCGGTCAGAAGGTGACGGATCCCAAAGCGGAATCACGTTACCGCACCCTTGAAAAATACTCCCGTGATTTGACGACCATGGCTCGTGAGGGCAAGCTGGATCCTGTGATTGGTCGTGACGTTGAAATCCTGCGTTTGATCCAGATCTTATGCCGCAGAACAAAGAACAACCCGGTATTGATCGGTGAGGCTGGCGTTGGAAAGACGGCAATCGTTGAGGGTCTGAGCCAGAAGATCGCGACCAATGATGTGCCTGAAATTTTAATGGGTAAGAAAGTTGTTTCCCTCGATTTAGGCGCAATGATCGCCGGATCACGTTTCAGAGGTGAATTCGAGGAGCGTTTGAAGGCTGCTATTGAAGAAATCCAACGTTCGGAGGGTGAGATCATCCTGTTTATTGATGAGCTTCACACTGTTGTGGGTGCTGGTGCAGCACAGGGCGCGATGGATGCTTCAAGCATGCTTAAGCCTGCCCTGGCACGCGGCGAATTACAATGTGTTGGTGCAACGACGCTGGATGAATATCATAAGTATATTGAGAAGGATGCTGCCCTGGAACGGCGTTTCGCCCCGGTATATGTTGAGGAGCCGTCTGTTGACGACACCATTGACATGCTGCGAGGTTTACGCGACCGGTACGAAGCCCATCACAAGGTGACTTTTTCTGATGCGGCTTTAGTAGAAGCAGCAAAACTATCGTCACGTTATGTGACAGATCGACGCTTACCGGACAAAGCGATTGACCTGATCGATGAAGCCGCGGCTAAACTGCGGGTGGCTTTGTACTCTTTGCCTGATGAACTCAAAGATCTGAAGTCGGAAATTGACCGCTTGTTAAAAGAAGAAGAGCAGGCTGGGGTTGAACGAGATTACGAACGTGCAGCTCATATGAAGTCTGAACGCCTGAGAATTGAAGAAGAATTCAACAAAGGTCGGGATGCCTGGGAACAGGATCACAAACTTGACGAGGTGGTTGACGTCAACGATATTGCCGAAGTGATCAATCAGTGGACGGGGATTCCGGTTTCGCAGATGATGGAAGATGAAAAAGACAAATTGCTCCAGATGGAAGAAAGAATCCATGAGCGATTAATCGGGCAAAAAGAAGCTGTCGCAGCCGTTGCCGATGCCATCCGCCGTGC
Source organism: Anaerolineaceae bacterium 46_22 (assembly GCA_001508595.1). GTDB lineage: Bacteria > Chloroflexota > Anaerolineae > Anaerolineales > Anaerolineaceae > Brevifilum. The sequence goes on from LGHA01000006.1 coordinate 5,098, forward strand.
TCGCAGCGGTTTGAAGGACCCACGGCGCCCCATTGGTTCCTTTATCTTCATTGGACCATCTGGCGTTGGAAAAACAGAGCTTGCCAAAGCCCTGGCTGAATTCATGTTTGATGATGAAGAAGCAATGGTGCGTATCGACATGAGTGAGTACCGAGAACAGCACACTGTTTCACGCTTGTTTGGTGCCCCTCCCGGATATGTGGGATACGAAGAAGGCGGTCAGCTGACCGAAGCTGTTCGACGGCGGCCGTATAGGGTGGTGTTGTTTGATGAAATTGAAAAAGCGCATCCCGAGGTCTGGAATGCCCTCCTGCAAATTTTGGATGACGGGCGTCTAACGGATGGACAAGGCCGTATGGTTGATTTTCGTAACACGGTTCTGATCATGACCAGCAACCTGGGTACGGAATATGTGAACAAAAGCGGCACATTGGGGTTCCTGGGAACGCAAACGGAAGGGGATCAAGCCAACCGTGAGAAGATTGAAAAAGCATTGAAAGGCGCATTCCGCCCAGAATTCCTGAACAGAATTGACGAAATCATTTTGTTCTCACCGCTGTCAAGAGAGGATATGCTTGAAATTGTTGATCTTCAAATGAAGGACATCCAGAGCCGATTATCAGAACATGGGCTGTACGTTGAAATAACGGATGAAGCCAGAACATGGCTGGCAGAGAAGGGTTATGATCCTGCCTTCGGTGCAAGACCTCTTAAACGTGCTTTGCAAAAGCATGTTGAAAGCCCGCTCTCGATCAGCTTGCTTTCCGGTGAATTTGTTCGGGGTGATACCGTCATGGTCGACATTGTCGATGATGCGCTTTCCTTCAGCAAGAAAGAAACAATGAAAGTTTCAAAGATAGAGACCGTTGATGTGGATGGGTAACCGTCAATAAAACGATGCAGCATGATAATTGAAACACAAGTGAGGTGCCGATAATTGGCACCTCTTTTTACTTAACGCAAATTTAGTTAAGTGACTTATGCCGGGTCTTCGTCATTTAGTTTTGAGAGGACAATCAGGGTGATGTCATCCAGGCGCGGTGCGCTCCCAATAAATCCCTGAACGCTATCAAGGATATTGTTTCGATAAATCTCCGCTGATGTGCTGAATTCTTCTGTAAGGATTTCCATTAAACGATCGTTTCCAAAGAATAACCCAGCTTTGTTTTGAGCTTCCGGAATGCCGTCTGTATACAGAACAAGTACCTCGCCTGGCTTAATGCTGATCACTTTTTCTTCCCATTTGACATCATCAAATAAGCCTACCAGGGTCCCGGTTTTTTCAAGCTGATCGAATACTATTTTGTCATCGGTTTTCCTGAGTAGGAATGGTGGATTATGACCGGCATTGACATATTTAAATGTCCCTTTATCGGGATCAAGGATGCCAAAAACGACGGTCAGGAAGATCCCGCGCTGGGTATCGCTGAGGATGCGGCGGTTGACGTTTTGGAGAACCTCTTTTGGTTCCAATTTGCTTTCGCCAGCATAGGTACGGATTAATGTGCGGCTCATTGCCATATAGAGCGCAGCGCCTGCGCCTTTATCGCCCACATCCGCAACAACGATGGCGATTTTCCCATCATCGAGGTGGATGAAGTCGTAAAAGTCACCGGAGGTCTCTCTTGCAGGCAGGAGTTTACTTGAGAAATCATAACCTGGTATGACAGGCGAATGAATCGGGATAAATGTATTTTGAATGCGGCCAGCCTGAACCATTTCCTGGGTGACCTTTCGGTGTTCGATAGCCTGTGCCCTTGCGACATGCTTTACCTGGCGTAATTTTTCAATGATCACATCCGGGTAATAAGTCACACCCATCTCTTTGAATTCACCGAGTGATTCCCGCAGGTAATTCTGTGCCTGATCAACATCTTCAGGCTCATTTCTACTGAGGTAGGTTAATCCCAAATCAAGCCAAACCCGTGCGCGCCACCAGGCGCCTTCCATTTTCTCAAGCATTTCTGCTGCTTCTGAAAACTTTTCCAGGGCGCTTGGATAATGATTCTGTGCTGCTTCAGACCTTGCCTGTGCGATCATCAGCCTGACGCGATCTCCCATGACAGGCTGTGTTTTATAGATTTCACTTGCCCTTTCCAATGCCGCTTGCGATTGTTCAAAATTACCTTTTAAAGCCTGAATGTCACTGAGCAAACAATGATAGGCAACGTTTTGATTGATTTTTGCTTCATCGCTTGTCAGCATGGAATCTTTGAGCATACTCAACGCGATATCAATATCTGATCGGTTCCCTTTTTTGTCTTCCAATAGATGGGGCTCAACGATAACCTCAGCCAATGCCTGGACAGCCTCGAGCACCCTTTCAAGATCATTAATTTGGCGGCTGCGGTCAATCAGATCAGTGAAAATTTCGACAGCGTATGAGAATTGGCCTTTTAAGCGGGCAAGGGTCCCCTCGAGGAGGATTTGGTTGAGGGTGTTTTCGTTCAGGTATGCATCCTGTCCACGGGAGCTCTGGCGCATTTGCTCAATAAGCTTGCTGGCGTCATCAAAATCCGCCAGCCAAAGGGATGCTTGTGCAATTGATTGCAGAATTCGCTGTTCATCAGAAATCCCGCCAGCCCTGTTCCCAAGCTGGATCCCTCGTTTCCGGTAATCACGAGCAAGCCTGATCTCGCCCAATGTGTCGATCACAGCGGCCAGGTTGATATAAGCGCGGGAAGCAGGGCCATGCAAATTATGTGATTCGCTGATCTTCACCGCCATTTCAAGTGCAGCCATGGCTTGTTCTGGTTTGACATTTGGCAAAATGCCAATTGTGGCAAGGGATTCTGCCTGAACGTCAAAGGCATCCAGGCGCTTTGCCATTTCAAGCGCTTGTTCACTAAATGCTCGTGCCATGGCAGGCTGGTTATTGAACAGGTAAGCACGGCCTGTTTCGTGAAGCAGGTAGGCAATATCCGGGCTTTCGACGGCGCCTTCAACAGCTTTCAGACCTTCCAGGCATATTTCCAAACTGCGTTTTGGGTCGTAAGCCCACCAGGCAGAACGGGCTGACCTGGCATAGACTCTCGCAAGGGAATCTGAATCTCCTAATTCTTTGTGGTAATGTGTGGCATTTTTCCACGCCTGGATCGCTTCACGGTGCTTTGATTGTTGAGAAAGGGCTTCACCAAGGTCTGTATAAAGGTGAGCTAAACGATCTGGGTCTCGGGTGAGCGTGATGGCCTGCCCGAAAAAATTCTCAGCCTCGGCGTTTGCAAAGGCATCCATAGAAACATGACCGGCAATATCCAGGTAGTAAAAGGCTTTTTCTGTTTGCTGCCCCTCAAAAAAGTGGTGGGCTAACTGGGATGCCAAACGTTCTTCCTGGTTCGGGTAGTGGTTTTCTAAAGCTATCCCAACTTTTAGATGCAGGGCAATCTTATCCGCTTCGAAAATTGAGTCATACGCAGCCTCGTGCAGAAGGATATGCTGGAACTGGTAGTTAAGTTCAGGTTTAACCTGGGAAACTTTCACCATCCCGAGAGACTCGAGGGTGTTTAATTGCGCCATCAATGGGATGTTTGGCGCGACATCCTCAATCACATCTTCGAGTACCTGTTCCTGGAAAGTACGTCCAATCACACTGGCGACCCTCAGTGTGAGCTTGGCACCTGAAGGTAGACGATCAATGCGAGCCGTGATTAAACCCTGTAGGCTGTCCGGAATTTTATGCGGGTCCACTTTTGTATCAATGATCCAACGATCATTGTGTTTAATCAGCACATTTTCATTGATCAGCATGCGCATCAACTCTTCAATAAAATATGGATTTCCTTCAGATTTTTCTAATACAGCACGACAGATGGTCTCAGGAATTTGATCAGCGTTGATGATCGATTTAACGAGAGATTGACTTTCTTCCTCATCAAGGTTGTTCAGGGTGATCTCTGTTAAACGAGGTCCATTTTGCTCCCTGGCTTCTTTAACCAGGCGCCATCCTTCAGAATCACGGTCTTCCCTGGTGACCAGGCAAAACAGAACTGGACATGTTGATGTAAGGGAAAGCATATCGATCAGTAATTCGATTGAAGAAGCATCCGCCCATTGAAGGTCCTCTAGGATGAGCACCAGCGGCTGCTGTGCCGCCAGCCTTTGAAACATGGTGCGAATGCTGTTGAGGTATTGGGAATGCAATTCAGAGGTATTCAGACTGTGGATGTGGGTTTCTTCTTCCGGAGACAAAGGAATACCTAAAAGGTGAATTAAATATTGTGAGGTGGAAACCGTATCTCTGTCATCCTGAACTTCCAGGTTGAATTGAATGGCATTTTTAATCTCCTGTTTTTGTGCAGTTTCTGAAAGATCGAGCGCTTGGCGAACAAGGTTTTTCAAAAGGTGGAATGCCAATTCTCTTCCAAAGGACAGCGCATGGGCTTCAATCCAGCGGATAGGGTGGGGTTGGATGAGGGATTTCGATGCTCGTTTCCATTCAAGGATCAATCTTGATTTGCCGATCCCCGGGTCACCAAGGATCAAGCCTACCCGACCCAGACCTGCAAGAACGGTTTCGCTGAGTTCCAACAACAAGTCCAATTCTCTTTTTCGCCCGATCATTGGTGTTTGCTGTTGTGAGCTTAACTTGTGAGGGCTATTTGGGAGAGTGGTAATTTGATCTAACTTCCAGAGATGGATGGCGTCTTTACCGTTGTTGCACAGAATTTCGTCCAGTGGAGTGCACTGCACAAAGGGTTTCAAGAAGAAATAAGTGTCATCAAACAAGAGCGCCTGGCAGCGAGGAATATCTGCATTGATAGCCCAATCCAGGCACTCCAGGGTTTCATTAACCGACTGAAAATCGAATTTCAAGTTAGATTTGACTTCGCCAAGAATGATAGGGCCCGTGTTCAGGACAACGTGCAGCTGCAGGGGAATCCCATGAGAAGCCTCGATGTCCTGGCTGATTTTCTTTATTTCTTTCAAAATTGAATCAGCCGCATGGACTGCCCGGAGGGGGTCATCTTCGTGACTGATGGGGGCACCAAAAAAGGCTAAAACAGTATTCTCCCATAATTTTGCGATGGTACCTTCAAACTCAAATATGATCTTTGAAAAGCGATCGAGGGCTTTGTTTAATACGAATGTGCGTTCCTCTTCAGGTATGGTTTCAGTAAAGTCGTCGACATTTGCAACGGAAAACATCAGCGCAGTGACATTGCGGCGCTCTTTTGAGATATAAGAGGCTGAGCGCATCTTTTGGACGAATGCAGCGGGTGCATTTGCTGCTAAACGGGAAAAATATAGGTCTTCCAGCGCTGGGTTTACAGGTACGGGCGTACCGCAGATTTTACAGATGTGGTCAAAATGACCGAGTTCCGATTGGCAATTTTTGCACTTCATGAAGGCACGACTATTCTCGGGATGATTTATGGATATATTTTATCATATTTATATGGTTAAAACAACGAACGGACAAGATCAATTATAAACAAAATTCGCTTCTCTGGTTGATTCACCAATTTTTCTCTACCGTTTATTAAATGCTTAACTTGTTTTATACTTGGGGTATGGAAATTGAACCTCGCGATATTATGGACATCCTTGAACATGTACCCTTATTCAGTCACCTTGGTGAACTGGATATAAGCCGATGGGCGGGGCTGTTTCAAGTTGAACATCATAAGAACGGGCAGGTGATTTTTGATTTTGATGACCCTGCACAAGCGATGTATATCCTGTATGAAGGAAATGTTCGGCTCAGGCTCTATGATGATCCGGAAACCGACTTCTTTGCCAAACTGGGAAAGGGGGATTTGTTTGGCGAAGAAGCTTTATTATTTGATGACCCTCGTTATTACAGTGCTTCGGCTGTGGGAGAGGCGACTCTTTTGAGGTTGGATATTGACCATTTTGTTTATCTTCAGGATGAGTATCCAGGTCTTTTAGACAAGCTCGATGTGTTAATTCGCAGCCGGCATTTATCAACGCAGGTACCCTTGCCCTGGCTGCAAGATGATGAATATGTGCATGTGTTCACACGCAGACACAAGGCAAAGCTGTGGCAAAAAATGGTGTCACCGCTTATCCTTTTGTTCGCAGGAACGATTGCCGGGCTTCTTTTCCAGTACCGCTGGTTCCCTGAAAGAATTTTGGGCTGGATCATTTTAGGTTTTTCTGTATTTTTAAGCATTGCATGGGGGATTTGGGCATTTTTTGATTGGCGGAATGATTATTTCATTGTGACCAATAAGCGGGTCGTTTGGATAGAAAAAGTTGCTTTTATTTATGAGAGCCGCCAGGAAGCGCCTTTACGGACAATCATGTCAGTTGGTCTTAACAGGTCAAGAATTGGGAGCGTTTTTGGTTTTGCGGATGTCGTGGTTCAAACTTATGTCGGCACGATTCGTCTGCGAGATTTAGCCCATGCGAATGCCATTGGCAGCATGATTGAAGCTTACTGGCACCGTGCTGAGTCCTTTGACCGCCGCCAGGAATCACAAATCATGGCTGAAAAGCTGCATGAAAAAATAAATTTACCCTGGCGCCATGATGAGGACACAAAACCCAATAAACTTGAAAGGCGTGAAAGAGAAGAACGGCTGGTTTCTGAAGCGACAAAAGAACGCGGTTTCTTCGCCTGGTTATTTTCCGACTTTTTAAGATTGCGTTATGAGGAAAGCGGCGATATCACCTATAGAAAACACTGGTTTTTGCTGCTGAAAGCGATTTGGATTCCCTCGCTTCTTATGCTGATGACAATTGGACTTGTTGCTGCCAGGTTAGGTGGGGTTTTATCCTTTCTCCCAATTACCAGTACCCTGGTCATCCTATTGCTTGCCATGTTTGTATTCTTTATTTGGATACTGTATCAATATGCAGATTGGCGCAATGATATTTTTAGAATTACCTTTGACCAAATTTTGGATATTGATCGCAAACCCCTTGGTAAGGAACGACGGCGTTCGGCGCCCTTAGAAAATGTGCTCAGCATTGAGTATGAGCGGCTTGGATTTTGGGGCTTTTTGCTGAACTTTGGGACGGTTTATATTTCTGTTGGCAATACACGATTGACCTTTGACTATGTGTACAATCCCTCCGAAGTCCAGCAGGATATATTTTATCGTATGGGTGAGCGTCTTGACAAAATTCGCCAATTCGAGGTTGATTCGGAGCGTGAGCGGGTTTCAGAATGGATTGCCAGCTATCACCGGAAGACCCGGCAGGATGATAAATAGGATTCTCTGATTTCGAATTGGATTTGATGGTATAAATTTCCATTTTCAGTTGCAAGCAGGTAAAATTTGTTTTGGAGAAAAACAATGACAATACGAAAAATTACAACATTTCCAGAAGAAGTTTTACGCCAGGAAGCAGAACCCGTAGAGATTTTTGATGAGGATCTGGCAAAATTAATTGATGACATGGTGGACACCATGCGCGAAGCACCCGGGGTGGGTTTGGCAGCCCCACAAATTGGTATTTCAAAACGGATTATCGTCATTGAGTTTGGTGACGAAGAGGATGAAACCGTCCCAAACCAATTGTATGTAATGATCAATCCTGAAATTATTAAAGAATCCAATGACAAAGTACCCGGTATTGAAGGATGCCTTTCTGTGCCGGGCGTTGTGGGGAATGTGGATCGCTCACTCGCGGTCACTGTTCGTGGGCAAAACATTCACGGCAAACCGGTTAAGATAAGAGCGCAGGGATGGCTTGCGCGCATTTTTCAGCACGAGATCGATCACATCAACGGCGTGTTGTATACGGACCGCGCTGAAGAAATTTGGAAGCCTGAGCAAGAAGATTTGGATACGATCTAGTCAAAAATGCATTTAAATCGTCTTTCTCTGACTAATTTTCGAACATTTTCCCGGTTGGATCTGGATATCCCCCGGGAAATATTGTTGTTAGTGGGCGGAAACGCTCAGGGGAAAACCACTTTATTAGAGGCGATTTATTATCTTTCAACCTTTACCTCATTTCATGCCAGTTCTGATCGCCAACTGATCAACTTTACACTGCCAGAAAGCCATCTGACTGTCGGCAGAATTGTCGGCGAGTTCACCCGTAAAGATGGTAACCATAGGCTGGAAGTACGGCTGATCCGTGAGCCCAATGGTTATAACGGCAGCACCCGGTTTCGTAAAGAAGTGCTTCTGGACGGCGTTAAGCACAGGATGAATGAAATTGTCGGACGGTTCAACGCAGTGATCTTTCTTCCCCAAATGGCGAGAATTATTGAAGAGGGACCATCCGAGCGGCGCAGGTACCTGGATATGAGCATATCGCAGGTTTCTACGCATTATGTAAACCATTTAAGTGATTACAACCAGACCCTAACACAACGCAACGCATTGTTGAAACAGCTTGCTGAAAGAGGTGGTGACCCGAACCAGTTGGCAGTATGGGATGGGATGTTAGCACGCCACGGTGCTTTCATCATCAAGGCGCGAATTCGTGCGATCAGGGAGATAGAAGAAGAAGCTAAACGTCTTCACTATGCCCTGACAGATGGTAGAGAAGTCCTGCGTTTGGATTACCAACCCGCTTATGACCCGCTTTCTGTTCCTGAGGGCCAAATGTCGCTGACGATTTCGACCGTTGCCGACCGATCGGGTATTGACACTGAAGAAATTGAGCAGGGCATGCTTGCTGCTTTGAAGAAATTGCAGCGAGAAGAAATTGCCAGAGGGGTCACCACGATTGGACCGCATCGCGATGAAGTACGCTTTTTAAGCAACCAGGTTGACCTGGGGGATTACGGTTCCCGGGGGCAGAGTCGCACGACATTACTGGCGCTTAAACTGGCTGAAGTAAACTGGCTGCACCAGCGCACAGGTGAGTGGCCGGTGCTGCTTCTGGACGAGATCATGTCGGAATTAGATACACGACGTCGCTTGGACCTGCTGGCATCGCTTTCAGAGTGTGACCAGGCAATCATTACATCCACGGATCTATCCATGTTTGATGAGCATTTTGTGCAAACACATACCCATTGGCAAGTTAAGGGTGGTATGGTGAATCATCCCGATTAAAAGATCATTACAGAAGTGAAATTATTTCAGGATAAGGAGTAATAAATGGACCTCAAAGAACTCGTTATAAATAGCCGCAGTTACCGCCGGTTTGATGAATCTTACCTGGTGGGTGGTGAGATTTTACACCATCTGGTGCAATTAGCGCAGTATTCACCAACAGGCAATAATATACAGCCTTTAAAATTCTGGTTGAGTAACACCCCGGAGATGAATCAGAAGATTTTTCAACACCTTGGCTGGGCTGGTTCTTTAAAAGATTGGGATGGGCCGGAAGAAGGGGAACGTCCAGCGGCGTACATCATTATTTTAGGTGATACAGATATCCAGCTGAACTTTGCGGTCGATCATGGAATCGCTGCCCAGAGTATGAAATTAGGTGCAACAGAAAAAGGGCTGGGGAGTTGCATGATTGCTTCTGTACAACGAGAGGCTTTGCATCAATCCCTGGGGATTCCGAAGCGCTACCGAATTTTGCTTGTCCTTGCGTTGGGGAAACCGGTCGAAACGGTAGTGACTGAACCAATCGGGGCAGATGGCTCAGCGAAGTATTACCGTGACTCGGAAGCTGTGCATCACGTTCCGAAGCGCAGTTTAAACGAATTGATCGTTCATGATGTTTAATGTTTGAGGATTAACTGGAAAAAAGCCGATGCTTGAAATTGCGTCGGCTTTTTTTATTTACCAGGTTTCAGTGACCTTATTTAAGCCGCGCGGGTTATCCACATCAAAACCGCGGGTATGCGCCAGGTACATGGCAAACATCTGTGCCGGGAGGATTGCAAGGATGGGGGAGAGCCATTCAGGGATCCCTGCTGGCAGCCGTATGGAGTGATCTACCATTTTTAATAAATCAGGCTGATTGCTGATCAGAATGACTTCGGCTAATCGGTTCTGAACTTTTTCAACCATCATTTTCATTTCAGCGTTCATTTTGCCTTCTGGGGCAATCACAAAGGCAGGAAAACCCCGATCCATCAATGCAACCGGTCCGTGAAGGAAATCGGCACTGGAATAGGGCTCGGCAATGGTGTAAGTGAGCTCCTTTAATTTCAAGGAAAACTCAAAAGCTGAAGCATAATTAAAGCCGCGACCAATGGTGACGCAATGGGTCATGTAGCGATAGCGTTCGGCTAAATCATCAATCGCTGCTTCATTTTCAAAAATCAAATCGATTTTGTCTGGAAGCATTTTGAGGTCTTCCTGTGTTTGAGCTTCATCGTCCAGGGCTGCTGAAAGAATGGCAAGGGTGGTTAGCTGCGATGTATAGGTTTTTGTTGCTGCAAGGGATAGTTCTTGCCCAGCCTGCAAATCCAAAACAATATTTGCTGCCTTCCCAAGGTCTGATTCCGGGTAATTGGTGATAGCCGCCGTTAAAGCACCCTGATTCTGGCCTTCTTTAAGCACAGATACGATATCCGGGCTTTTTCCACTCTGACTGATCCCCAGAACAAGGGTGTTTGTGAGCTCTGGCGGCTGACGATAAATGGTGAACAGGCTGGGTGCAGCCAGGCTGACAACCATCCGATTGTGCGCCCCAAGGAGATATTTTGCATAGCGTCCAGCATTATCGCTTGTACCTCGTGCAGCGATAAAAACATGCTTGATCCCCCGGTCTTTGATTTGTTTTGCTAATGCCTTGATTGGTTCCTGTGGAACACTGACAAGCTCCCGGATCAGGGCGGGTTGTTGATGGATTTCCCGGTATAAGTGGGTTTCTTCGATAGGTTTCATCATTCTCCAAGATATGTGTCTTTGTTGTACAAAAATTTATTCAAAATGTTCTTTGGCAAGCGCAATCGCCTCTTCTGTGTTCATGTTTTCGGTTTTTGAAAACAGATCACTTTCTCCAAACACCGGGTTATCCAAAAAAGAAAAAGCCTGGGTTTGAGAAAAACCCATTTCAACAGCCCTGGCAATTGCAAGGGGCGGTGTTTTTTCAGGGTTCAGGTCAATCAGCGGACCGAAGAAATTTACCACCTCGTAAGCAGCCTCAAAGGGACCGGCTGAGAGGTGAACGCCGTTGGTGTTGATGCCTACTTCCAACTGTCCGTAACGCGCTGGGTCCTTGTATAAAGCGCCGCGGATTGAATGGGCTTTGGCTTTTTCGGGGAAGGTGTCGCCGACCAATTCAAATTTAAGATCATACCAGTCGGCATCGGTGTGGATCAGCAGCAGCAATATGCGGTGATCTTCACGAGTGAAGTGGAGCAATTGGGATGGGTGAAAGCCGTTCACCAGGATGATGGGCTGATCCTGGAAAGTATCCGCAATAAAATAAAAGCCGCTTCGTAATTTATTTGCTGTTTGTGCAAACCAGATATCCGAAAGTGTATCGATATCTGTGTTGAAGTGCGCAAGGAACTCATGACCTCCCAGGATTTTATAATCTTCAGTTTCTTTTATCCCCAAAGATTCAAAAATGCGCTGGCTAGTTTTTCCATCGACCATCGAAGATGCTAATCTTGAAAGCTGGTTGATGAAGCCGTAATGCCGGTTCATGATGCCATATTGGTCCAATGTGGCACCCGGCACGATGGCGGCACCGTGGATTTTTACATTAAAGTCATCAAATTTCTCCGAGATTAATTTAAGGCTGTTGAGGATTTTCTGATCATATTCAATTTCAAGAAGTTCAGGTTTGATGAAGAAAACCAGCTCATTCTTTTTGCTTTTTTTTCCAACCTTCACTTTCTGGATTATTTTCGCTTCATTTGCTGACTTAATTTCCTGGATGAGTTTTTTTGAAAATAGCGATTTGTCTGTCATGATCACCTCTTGTTATTGGATGCTTCCATTATACCCATAAGATGAGCAGGTTTTGGGCTAATAAGGTAATCCAATTGCAGATAAATACGTGAGGATGATATGGGGGCTCTTGAATTCAATTTGTCCGACAAGAAAAAATGACCTACCCCCTCCCTGAAGGGAAGGGAAATAGGACTGCCTTAAAACAACTGGGGCTGATTGACGGTTGGGTCTTCTTTCCAGGCTTCTTTAAGCGAGCCATCTTTTAGAATGTGGATCACTTTGGCACCGGAATCAATTAATGTTTGGGCGATAATGTGTTGGCGGTGACAATTTGCAGGGTCGCCCTCAGCGCACAATAAAGACAGGTTTTCCCTGAGTGAGAGCTGCAGGAGCACTTGAATGGCTTCATCATATATTTCTTGCGACGTGACCCCCTGCTGCTTGGCGTGGTGTTCGATGCTCCTCTTCTCTCCCCCAAGCCTGTGCCCCAAATAGGTATATCGTATTCGAAAAGGCTTGAGCATCTCAGCCAGGCGCGATTTATTGCTCCAGGGTGCTCTGCGGCTGTAAGGGATACTGCGGATGTCGATGATGTGATTGATGTTACTCGCCTGGATCAGATTTATGAACCTCATGAAACTGAGGTTGCTGTGCCCAACAGTATAAATTGTTTCTGGCATACTTAATTATATAAAATTATAGGGATGGAAATCAAGAGATATCCAGGTCAGCCTGTAAGCCGCATTCTGTCTGGCGGAGATACCGCCTGGATGGACATCTATCTTGGCTGACGGTTACCCGTCAGCTCCAGCAGTCTACCCGGAGATGATTGGGAAACGGGCCGCTCCCGTCCAAAGGACTTCTCTCCTGCTTGACCTTGCACCGCATGGGGGTTGCCTGTCCGAATGCATTACTGCACCCGCCGGTGGTCTCTTACACCACCTTTTCACCCTTACTCACCTTTGTAGGTGAGCGGTATGCTTTCTGTGGCCCTGGTCCAAGAGTTTGCACCCTTCCGGGGGTTACCCGGCATGCTGCCCTATGGTGTGCGGACTTTCCTCGGGCACCAATTTGCCCGCGTCCATCCGGCCGACCTGGACTCTTATTATACGGTTAATGTGTTGGTTTTGTGTAGGAATTGGTGAGTGGTGAGCGGTAATTGGTACTTGGTGAGTGGTCAGGCTTACATTGTGGAAACGAATAATTTCTAAGTGTGGGCTAAAAACTTGACAAGAATGGTCATATTAATGTATTCTGAATAAAACATCGAATAATTGAGGCAAATAAATGAGTAAACAGTATTCTTTTACAGATATTGAGCGTGTGATTGAAGCCGCAAAGCGGCTGAATGTTGAATTAAATATTGATGAAGCCAAGGAATGGTTGGCATCCATTGAGGGTGAAGAAGGCGCGTGGGATCAGATCAAGTTTGACGAGCGAACAGGGGTTTTTGGGCAGAATCTTACCATGTTGGATTTCGACCCGAAGCGGCTGGATTATTTCCGACATATCGGTAAATTGATTGAATTCACCGATACACCCGGAAAGGTGGAGACGGCTCTGGCATTGTCGGGCTCTTCAGCACAATCGAAGTTTCAGAAATATCCCGGTGATGCTGATTATTTTGAGCGGGTTAATATTATTGCAGACACCAAACGAGAGGCTTGCCTGATCCTTGCTGAAATTATGCGTGAAAAGGCACTTGCTACGGTGAAAGGGCCCGACTACCAATTAATTGAGGTCAAAATGGGATCCTTCCCGATGGATTTTGTAAAAGGAATCCGAACATTTCCGGCAGGAAGCCCAATTTCCTGGTCTCCAGATGAAATTGAGGATGGCGAGAAGGTCGGGTTCTCACCTGATGGAAAAGAAATCATTGTGAAGTGGGAAGAAGCTGCCCAGGATCCCGGTTGGTGTAAGCTGGATTGGGTGGTGGCGGACCCAATTGAAGGCACCCTGGCAAATGCCAGCAATATGTTGGATGTCACATGGGAAGCGCCGGATGGGTCGATCACACCTCTGGATGGTTACCTCGATCCTTATTTCCAGGAGGTGTACCTGCAAGCAGAGTCTGTGCCGATATTTTCTAAACTCTCACAGCATGTGAACGCAGACGCCCTGGATGAGTACGTAAAAGCACTTGAAGGCGAAGTTAAAAAATACGTTACAAAAAACATCAACTATGGGAAAGCTGCAAAACGAATGTATAACATTTTCCGTTTGACAGGGCGTTACGAGGAGGCGGTCTACTTGCGGGAACTTTTTGATGAACCGGCATCCATGTTGTACCAGGTCTGGTCGCTTATCAGGACGGTGGATGATGCCATCCAATCCAAATCTGATTTCAAGAAAGAACAGTTGATCAACCAGGCGGAAAATTTGATGTTTGAGGTTATTCGTGTGATGGAGGATGCACGTGAAGCGGAGATTGTTTCCAGGATTTTGAAATTCAGGGACGCCATAAAAGATCAAGAGGCGTATACAAATTTAAGCGTTGAAGCCGAAGCTGCCCGTGATGAAGTGATCAACGGGGTAAACAATTTCTTCTATGAAAAACTTACCGGAATTCCTGAGATTAAATCGTATATTGAAAGTTTCCAGGTTGAATTAAAGGCATAAGGGGCATTTTGAAAGTAAATGTGATTTTTTAAGTTCAAAGTCAGGTACAATTGGTTCTCTAAACACATGGAAATTACGGAAAATCTACTGGACAAATCAAAACCTGTCAGGTAGAATAGTTTTTCGTGTTTATAGTAAGATTATCCAGTACTTGATGGAGGAAAGACCTTGGCAAATATTAAATCGCAAATCAAGCGCAACCGGCAAAACCTTAAACGACGCACCCGAAATCGTGTTGTTCGCGGCAATTTTAGATCTGCACTCCGTAACGCGAGAGTAGCAATTGAAAGCGGCGAAGTTGAACAAGCACGCACGGCAGCAGAGGCTGCAACCAAAGCATTAGATAAAGCTGCCGCAAAGGGCGTTATCCATAAGAATAAGGCCGCGCGACAAAAAAGCCGTCTGATGCAGCGTTTGAACAGCATGGAGTAATGACTTACCGATTTTTTCGGTATTAATACGCTAACTCAACAGCGGGAGCAAACTCTGCTCCCGCTTTGCGTTTTTCAATCTCAATGAAATAATAGAGAAATCGATCGCTTTATCATCGGTTAAATCAGATGTTATAATAGCTTCTGGTAAAATAGCTGAGAAAATAGAGAATCAATGTTTGAAAAAGAAAAAAATAAACTTGAAAATCGAATTAAAGATTATTTGAAAAAGGAAGGGATTGGCGAACCCCAGCTTGAGTTTCGTCAAATTCCATTCAGCGGCGAGTGGGGTTTAGCTATTCCTTTGTTCCCGATTGCTGCCAGTGAAGCCCGTTCAGGGAAAAAAGTGATCGTCCCCCAGCGAGCTCAGCAGCTGGCACAGGGTATCAAAGATGATTTGGGTGAGTTGGAAGAATTTTCTCACATTGACGCGGTTAACGGGTATTTGAACCTGTATTTTTCAACTTCAAAATATGCCCAGCGCGTGGTGGATATTGTGCTGGAAGAGGGGATGGATTACGGTAAGGGCGAAAACCTCGGCAAAAGGGTGATGGTCGAGTATTCACAGCCCAACACTCACAAATCATTTCATGTCGGTCACCTGCGAAATGTAATCCTGGGAGGCAGCGTCTGCCGGCTGTTGGAATTTGCAGGTTATGAGGTTATTCGCGCCAATTACCTGGGTGATATTGGTCTGCACGTGGTCAAATGGATGTGGAATTATCTTGAGAATCACCGTGGTGAAGAACCTGGTGAAAACAAAACCCACTGGATGAATGATATTTATGCTGAGGCAGATCGCCTGTACCAGGATCCGGAAAACGAAGCCGAGGTGCGAGAGTTGTATGCACGCTGGAATGCAAAAGAACCAGAGGTCGTCGCTTTATGGAAGAAGACGCGTCAGTGGTCGCTGGAAGGCTTTGAGCAGATTTATGATCAACTCGGAGAAAGCTTTGACCGCATTTATTTTGAGAGTGAGGTTGAAGAACCCGGGGTTAAGCTGGTTGAGGAAATGGTTAAGAAAGGATTGGCTCAGGATTTGCGTCCCGAGGAACCTGTGATCATCAACCTTGATGATTATGCCGGCACGGAGGATGAATACCGTGTGTTGGTCCTGCTTCGCTCGGATGGCTCATCCCTTTATGCGACCAAAGATTTGCCTCTGGCGATTAATAAATTTGAAGAATATGACCTGGATCAGTCCATTTACGTAATTGATGTACGGCAGTCATTGTATATGAAACAGATCTTCAAAACCCTGGAGATTCTTGGATACGATTGGGCAGACAAGCTGTATCACCTGGCTTATGAGCTTGTTAATCTGCCAGGAAATGTCACCATGGCATCCCGAGAGGGTACCGTGGTCTTGTTTGACGACTTGATGGCAGAAGCCACCCGTCGGGCAAAGGAAATTGTTGAACAGAAAAACCCTGAAGTGTCTGAAACAGCCAAGAATGATATTGCCGAAGCAGTTGCGCTGGGCGCGTTAAAATACACCATGCTCTCAAGGGATAATACCAAGATCGTCACCTTTGATTGGGATGCGGCGTTGGATTTCAACGGTCAGGCTGCCCCTTACATTCAATATGCCCACGTACGTGCAGAGAGCATTTTACGTAAGGCTGGCGGAAGATTGCCCGGGTATGCGAGTTTCCCTTCTGAGCTTGTCAAAGCTGAGGTAGACTTAATTGAGCTGCTCACACGGCTGCCGCAGGAAGTTCTGAAAGCTGCGGAAGAGTTGCGTCCGTTAGGCGTTGCTAACCTTGCTTTTGACCTGGCAAAGGGATTTAATGACTTTTACAACACCTGCCAGGTGCTCAATGTTGAACCGGAGGTTAGAGCTTATCGCTTGCGATTAGTGGCAGCGGCACAACAGGTTATTGCAACCAGCCTGGACTTATTGGGGATCAAAGCCCCAAGTGTAATGTGATTATTTTAATCATTTGTTGACCAAACTATCTAAAAAAAGGAGAAAATTTTCAAAATGGCAAAAATTCGAACCATCATTATGGGCGCTGCAGGGCGAGATTTTCATAACTTCAATACTTTTTATCGAGACAATGAAGACTATGAGGTTGTCGCCTTCACTGCGACACAAATCCCCAATATTGAAGGGCGTAAGTATCCTGCAGAACTTGCGGGTGGACTATATCCTAAAGGCATCCCGATTTATCCCGAATCCGAATTAGAAAACCTGATCCGTGATGAGGAAATCGACCAGGTCGTCTTTGC
>LGHA01000107.1 GCA_001508595.1 Anaerolineaceae bacterium 46_22
GGCTCGGCAACAGATCGCATCTCGATCGCTGATTGAACCCGGGTAAAGACTCCAACCCGCTCCAACGCGTCCATCAAAGCCAGGGCATTCATCACCGTTGCAAGCATCCCCATATAATCCGCAGTCGCCCGATCCATGCCGGCATGGTTGCCGCGCTGACCGCGCCACAAATTGCCAGCGCCGATCACGATAGCAACGTCCACATCCATCTCATAGACTTCTTTAATTCGCTCAGCAATGTTGGTCGCTTTAGCTGGATCAATACCAAAACCGTCCTCCCCTGCCAGTGCTTCCCCGCTCAGCTTCAGTAAAATCCGTTTATATTTCAAGCCATTTGCATTTGTGTTCATGAATTCTCCTGGTGAATAAAGGATTCTGCTATATCAAAAGACCAACCTTTCGGCTGGTCTCAGATTTCTCAATTTATTCTTCTTTCGCGTCTTCCGCACCGGATTGAGCGCCGAGCTCCCAGCGAACAAAGCGCCGGACAAGGATTTTTTCTCCCATCTTAACAACCTGCTCGTTGATCAGGTCCTGGACGGTCTTGCTTCCGTCGCGCACATAAGCCTGGTTGAGCAAAACAGTTTCTTCTTTGTATTTCTTCAAATAACCTTCCACGATCATTGGGACGATCTTTTCCGGCTTTCCCTCTTCCATCGCGCGGGCAGCAGCAACTTTCTTTTCTCGCTCAAGTGCTGCCTCGGGGATGTCCTCTTCTGTCAGGTAGAGCGGGTTTGCAGCAGCGATCTGCAGCGCCAATTCATGCGCCAGGTTGAGAAACTCGGGTGAACGGCCAACAAAATCCGTCTCGCAGTTTAATTCAACCATAACCGCCAGCCGCCCTTCACCGTGGGTATAAACTTCAATCACACCCTCAGAGGCAACTCGCTCGGCGCGTTTTGCTGCCTTTGCCAGGCCTTTTTCACGCAAGAAGTCGCTGGCTTTTTCAAAATCGCCGTTGGATTCGCGCAGTGCAGTACGGCAGTCTAGAATGCCGCAGCCGGTAGCATCTCGCAGCTCTTTAATCATTTCAGTGGTAATTTCTGTCATCTTATATTATTCCTATCTCAAATCCTTTAGCGAATCCTAATTTTAATTTTCTTCGTCGTCGTCTTCAACAACAGCTTCAATTTCTTCTTCGTCGTCTTCAACAACGGCTTCAATTTCTTCTTCGACATCCTCGTCAACGATTTCTTCTTCCTCGTCCTCAAGATCGCTTCGTTTGGGTTTAGCTTTCTTTGTGGTCCCCAGGTGTTTCAGAGTCGATGCACCCAGAAGCGCTTCATCTTCCAGGTCTTCATCATCATCAACGAAGCGGGAAACCTCAGCAGGCATGGATTCTGCCAACATTTCTTCATCTTCGATGTCTTTGCTGCGGATAGCTTTGCCTTCCATCACTGCGTCAGCGATTTTTCCGACCAACAGCTTGATCGCGCGGATAGCGTCGTCGTTGGAAGGGATCACGTAATCTACGTTTTTGGGATCACAATTGGTATCAATCATGGCGATCACGGGGATGTCCTTAAGATTCGCCTCATGAACTGCGGTGTCCTCACGCATAACATCAACCACAAACAAAACATCTGGCAGTCGTTTCATGGTGCGGATACCGTGCAGTCGCATATCCAGTCGTTCAATATCGCGCTCGATCAACAGACCTTCTTTTTTGGTCAGGAGGTCAATTTGACCGCTGTCGCGCATGCGTTCGAGACGTTCCAGTTCGAAAATTCGTTTCTGGATGGTGAACCAGTTGGTGATGGTGCCGCCCAGCCAGCGCTCATTGACATAGGGCATACCGCAGCGTTCTGCTTCTTCACGGATTGTATCCTGTGCCTGGCGTTTGGTGCCGACAAACAACACGGTTCCGCCATTGGCAACTTTGTCTCGCACAAAATTGTAAGCTTCATCCAGCAATTTAACGGTTTGCTGGAGGTCGATAATATGGATACCGTTGCGTTCTGTAAAGATGTAAGAACGCATCTTGGGATTCCATTTATTGGTCCGGTGACCAAAGTGGACGCCGCTCTCGAGGAGCGCTTTCATAGTAACTACGGGTGACATTTTATAAAACTCCTTTGCGTTTTTAGCCTCCGTCTCCTTCTGGCTTGCCCCTCACCCATCATATGGGCACGCAGGACAAATCCGGAGACGTGTGAAATAAGTCTGTCAAGTCGATTTGACAGCGGAATTAGTATAGCATATTGGACAAGAAAAGGGAATAGATTATAGAAAATTTTTTGCCGTTTACTGCTTGGATTATTGAGCAGAAAAAGCAAAGTTAAATTATTGTGAAAAACAAGCCCAGCCATGGTTAATTTTACTTAAGACTTTCCGCTTGTACCCTTCAAAACAGCCTTTGACACTTTTCTTGCTTGAATATTTCCACTAAAATATTAGAAAATAGATTATAGTATCTATACAAAGATTTGTTCATTAATCATTTTCAGTCATTAGAACACAGTTCGTCCTTGTGACTGGTTTCAATGAGAAGCTGTTGAAAAACAGCAGCTAACCGACACCCACAAAAAAAGCAGCCGCATGGAACAAAGAATCTGCCCTTACCTCGCCGTTCTTGACGACCCAACTACCTGTAAGAACTTCCCCTACGAAGGGCATGCCTGCCATCGTGTAAAAAAACCCGTTCCTGTCAAACTCTCTTACCAGAGAAGTCATTGTCTTAATGAATCCTACACCCAATGTGCTGGCTATATTAATGGTTGGGAAACCGGTTTTCCAAAAATTTTACGAGGGGATAATAATCCAGTCCTTAATAAAGTATTGAGCAAACTGCGGGTATGGAGAGAAAAAGCGCCTCAAAAAGAGGCTGAAAAGGTCGAGCTCAAAACTGAACTGGCATCGATTGCGGTTGAAACAAAAAAAACGACGGCAATAAAAGACATTCACAAGAAAAGGGACTGGTCCAAAACACTCGCAGCCAGCTTTGCGTTTTTCAAAGGGAAAATAAATGATGGAATTAAAAACCTGGGTGCCAAATTAAAGGGTCAAAAAGAAAAAGCGAAGAAACCATCCATCATAAAATCACTTCAAAGCAAGCTGGCAGCAATTAGACTTGCCAAAAAAGAGCAGACATCAGCTGTTAGCCCCCGCCAAAAGACAAAGATTTATGCGGAAGAAGAAAAGCAAAGGATCTCGGATCATATTGAAATAGTTCAACAGGATATTAACCCGTCGGCCGTGCAGCAAATTCATGTTAAAAAGGAACCGGTTACACCAAAAGAGACCTACCAGGAGCCTGTACCGGAAAAGGTCACCCGTGAAAAGCTCGATCTTCGCAAGGAATATAATTTGCGAGATGAGCTAAAATCCGAGCGGCGGCAAAAAAAATCCCTGAAATTTGAGCTGCCATGGCAAAAGGATCGACAAGCCAAACAGGACAAGATGGACTTACTGGCTAGCAAACGAACAAAAGTAAAACAAAATAAAGTCGATGGGTTGAACTTCTTTCAAAGGATCTTTTCACACAAGAAGAAAGTGCAGCGAAAATGGCGTTTGAAGAAAGTCTTTCAAAGCAAAGCCTTCAGGTTGATGAACCTGCTCATTATCCTCATCATCCTTTTTGCGATATTCCCAGGGCAGGTATTATCCTTTGGCCGGGATGTACGGGTAAAAGTGGACATCTGGTTCAGCGCCGGCATGGAGACCATTGAAGCCATTCTCGCCATAAACACACCGGGTGCACCCTCATTGACCCTTTCGCCCTCAGAAATTGCCGGGTCATCCATCACACCCACAAACACGCAAACGCCGATCCCCTCATCAACTCCGCCAGGAAGCGGCACGCCCGGGGTCACCCCCTTCATCTACCTGACAAAAACCGAAGCACCTGAGCCCTAAGGGGAACAGATAATGGGGGCATAAAATGCAATCTATGATTCGCAAAATTTATATTCGGTTGTCTGATCTAACCATTTGTTGCGCTTAAACAGTAGCATTGGCATCATTCTTGCTATCAGTAAGCCTGTGAGAAAATAATTTGGATAAAAAGATATAATAGTATAATTGTTAGGCTGAAGGAACAATGCAGCACATAGTCCCTGGAAAAGGTGAACGGCTCGGAATCAAGCCGTCCCATCTGGACCGATCATCTACTCAAAGAAGACTTTATGGAATCAAAAATCTGCCCTTACCTTTGCCTGGTCGATGACCCATCCTCATGCAAAGATTTCCCATACGAAGGCAATGCCTGCCATCGTGTAAAAAAACCTGTTCCGGTAAAACTTTCCTACCAGAAAAGTCACTGCCTCACCGAAGCACACACACGGTGCGCCGGCTATATTACTGGCTGGGAAACAGGCGGGTTTCCAAAATTTTTGCGTGCAGATTACCCAAACTGGAAACGCGCATTATTTAACACAAAGGTCTGGTTGGTGAGCCTGTCGATCATCTTCCTGTTTCTGCTGGTTATCCTGATTCCACAAATCACAAACATCGGTGAGGAAATCGGGGCCAGGAACAATGATGGTCTCATTCCCCCTGCCGAGACAGAATACCCTACCCTCACAGAAACCCTGTACGCCCACAAGCCAACCAACGGGCACACCAACACGCAATGACGGTCCACAGCCGTTTATCATCGTCACCAAAACACCTTAAATATCGTAGGGTGCGATGCGTTTTTCACCGCACCATTTTTTTATCCAACAAATTAAACAACAACATAACTGTGCAAGTTAAATTTTTGCTTTTATTGGTGCGTGGACGATCACCACGCACCAAACAAAAGATCAGTTGAAAAGCAGCGGCAGGAAATAATAGAACCACGCTGGTTCGGGGATCGTCACCGACTCCGGTCCAACGGTTTGATCGGACATATCATTCGTTAGGATCTCGATCCAATAATAATAGGTTTGCCCGGTCTCAACCGCATCATCTTCATACGTATAAATATCCCCAACCGGTGACCCGAGGTTGGCGGGAATAATTGCCGTATTGATCTTGACGCTGTCGACCAGGATTTCGCTTGTGCCGCGAAAAACATTAAAGCCTACGATATTTATCTCGCTGAGCGTCTCCCATTCCAGCACAACCGCCGATTTCTTGTCGTCATAAACGGCTGTAAATTCACCCATAACAACATTGGTTGGATCAACAGGCTCACTATGACAGCCATGAGCTCCGTACGAATTATCATCAAAATAAATAACAACATACCAGGATTGAATTTCCGTGATGCCGGGTTCATTATCGTGATAAATGCCTGAACCATCAATATCTGTCATCACCTCACCCAAATGCAGATATCGCCCATTGCTATTGCTGCATCCCTCACAGGCGGGTATGGTACTTCGATAGATTTGGTATGTTTTGCTCGGTTCGCCAAAAAATGAAACGATTTTTGTCGTATCCTGGACTTCGACAGGTAAGATCCTTGGGCAGGCAGCACCAGTACTGGTACTTACGGGAACTGGAATGGTGTGATGTGTGGTAAGTTCGTTTACGCCGTCCCATTTAAATTTGTAATACCAATGGGTCCCACTGTAATCACCAAGCCCGCCAAATTGAATATTTACCGGAATGCTATTCTCTTCTCTGGAAAAAGCCCCAACATTTAGCTGCCAGTAATCCTCGGTGAAACCGCCATCTTCTCCAGCAGAGGGATTAAACCCATCCTCTGTGAGAATTTCCTCAGGGGGATGGGTCAGAGGGTATGGGGGAATTGGTCCGTAAATATTCAGCCAGGCTGTGTAATTGACCTTTCCCACAGGCGGGTCCAATTCGAGGGTGCCAATATCATTCGTTATTCCGGCTAAAACAAAAAACACTGCAGTAACAGAAAGCAAAACTCCCAGCGTCAAAGAAATCAACAATTTTTTGTTCATCAATTCTGCCCTTTCATCAGTTATCCTGATAGAAAATTCTTCACCTTTTCAATTCTTAACGGCTGTAAAAAAGAAATTTCAGAATAAAAATCACCTCCTGTCCTTCAGGTGCATCCAGAACGTTTGATGAAACCGGATTTTAAATCATAAGCTTTGTTATCTTGCCATTGTTGTTAGATGGAGAACTTGCATATGTTCCAGGTTAAGTATGTGCAGCAATAGAAAACCAATACCTGTCATTCCTGAGGAACGCCGGATCATTATTGGTAGAATGCAAGAAGAGCTAAAAAAAGAGGGGAGAAATGTATCGCCGTGAAATATAACTTCGCGCAGAATTGCCCCGCGTGTTTGCAGGGTGAAGTTGTTTATCCGCTTGAAAATAATCAGGGAAGCTTATGCCATCTTTGATGATGCTGCGGCGATGTTGAGGCATGGCGTTAAAAATGTTGTGTAAACTGCCCGCAAAAACTCCGGGCATCGATTGATGAAATTATTTTACCAGAAATTTCAAAATTTGTGGGTGAGTTTTTCAATTTTTAATGATAGTAGCAACAGCATTATTAATTCCTTCCCTGTTTCGTGGACGAACACGATTGTCATCAATCGTGCATGTACATGATATGCCGTGAGGCACTTCAGGCTGCCACCACGCAGCCTACAAAAATCTCATTCAATAATTTCATCAGGCGTGTTTCCCTATACTTTTTGATTTTATTTTCTAAAAATATTAAAAGGGTCTAAAAATAATAGTATAATTGATTGACTGTCATATAGGGATTGAAAATTAAAACAGACATCAC
>LGHA01000108.1 GCA_001508595.1 Anaerolineaceae bacterium 46_22
ATCCAGATCAAAGAAATTCAGAATATATCAGACTAATTCAGACGCTGAAAAGATCTAATGACCAACCTACCCCCTCCGAGGTTGTCCGAAAAGTAACAATTATCCGCGAGGAAAAGCTTATAATTGCCCTGGTAATTTTGAAGAGGCTTAACTCTAGTTGATGTCCATATAAAAAACCCTCTCCCTCGCCAGAGGGAGAGGGCAGGGTGAGGGTTTCCAATTAGAAGCCTTGTGAATTCTTATAAGATACTTGTGTGTGGGTTATAATTCCTGATGAAACAATTCGCTGCCAATTGAGGTAGGCTTGATTAATGTTTATGAGCCGGATTCTTGAGATGAAACGCATAAATTTTCTGATGATGATCATTCTTTCGTTTGTCCTGGGTGGGTGCCAGGCTGAAGCCCTCGCTGCTGATCAATTACCCTGGGTCGGAGGCGAAAGCGTCCTGTTTAAAGATGATTTTTCTTATACAACAGGCGGCTGGCGCACCTATGAAGATTCCATAAGTTTTGCGGGGCATCAATCTGGCGGCTTTCGCTTGTGGGCAAATGTGCCCCAGTATCAATTCTGGAGCACCCCTGGCTTGAATTTTTCGGACACCCTGATTTACACAAAGACGAGGCAGTTGGGCGGTCCGAGTGACAACATGGTCGGCGTGCTGTGTCGCTACCAAAATTCCGCTAATTATTATGCATTGGTGATTGGCTCGGATGGCTATTATGGCATCTATAAGATGGCAGCAGGGCAGCAAAGTTTGATTGCCCAGGCGCATATGGATTTTAGCGATAAAATTCATCGGGGTGGTGAAGAAAATGAAATTATCGCCCTGTGCAAGGGGAATCAATTAGCCCTTGTTGTCAATGACACGCCGCTAATCCAGGTTGAAGATTCAACTTTTAAGAATGGCGATGTCGGCTTGATTGTTGGTAACTTCTCAGAAGCCGGCGTGGATATTTTTTTTGATGATTTTATTGTTATTAAGCCCTGATTTCCGTTTATGAAAATATTTTTTGACAGCATTGGTTGTCGATTAAACCAGAGCGAGGTTGAATCCCTGGCGAATATCTTCCGAGCAATAGGCCATCAAATTGTGGGGGACCCGGCAGATGCTGATTTGGCGATCGTCAACACCTGCGCAGTGACGGTGAAAGCTGCTGCTGATTCGAGGAAGAAATTGCGGCGTGCAGCGCGTAAAGGCGCATCCCGGGTGATCGCCACGGGCTGCTGGGCGACGCTTTACCCGGAAAAAGCGCTTGGGCTGGAAGGTGTGACGGATGTTATTGAAAACGAAGAAAAAGAGAATCTCGTTTCAAGAATCCTGGGTTTGTCCCCAGAAGTGATCAGCAAATTAGACCTTGTTCGAGAGCCGCTGCCTGGTGATCGTGGACGTACACGGGCTTTTATCAAGGTGCAGGAAGGCTGCGATAACCATTGCACATACTGCCTGACGAGGATCGCCAGGGGAAGATCCCGCTCACGACAGCTAACAGAAATTTCCAGAGATATAAAGGCTGCCGTTGACGGCGGGGCGAAGGAAATTGTCTTAACCGGCGTCCAGTTGGGTGGCTGGGGTAAAGATTTACCCAATGTAAAAAGTATGGCGGATTTACTTGAAGGCGTGCTGTCCATCAGGGGGTACGCCAGGCTGCGTTTGTCATCCATCGAGCCGTGGGATTTTGAACCAACCTTGCTGAATTTCTGGTCGGATGAACGCCTTTGCCGCCACCTGCATATTCCACTTCAGTCAGGAAATGATGCAATATTAAGAGCCATGGGCAGGCCGATAAGCACGAATGAGTATCAGCAGTTAATCAATGCAATCCGTGATGCTGTGCCTGACATTGCAATCACAACCGATGTGATTGCGGGTTTCCCCGGGCAAACCGATGAGGACTTTGAGCAAACAGCAGCACTCATACGATCGATTGGCTTTGCTGGTGGGCATGTCTTCACCTACTCGCCTCGTCCTGGTACCGCTGCATTTAAAATGAAAGACTATGTCCCCATGCAGACGGCAAAGGCGCGAAATGCTGCTTTACGCACGATCTTTGCTGACGCAGGACGTGATTACCGGGGGCTGTTTATTGGAACCAACAAGAAGGTCTTATGGGAATCCAGCCGACCAAATCAGGAGGGGGGCTGGAACCTCTCTGGATTGACAGACAATTACATCCGTGTTTACACTGCAGCAGAGGATGACCTTTGGAACAGGATCACACCGGTTGCCTTGGAGAGAGATCATCCGGCTCGAAGTGCATTAATAGGAAGACTTGCCAACCTCAATGAGTAATTGTGCAAAAATTTTCGTAAAAGCCCATAATTTACCCGTCAATTATCGAGTAGCTTGACCTTTTGATTTGATCTGTTAAAATCAACATGTTCATTGACAGCGGCCTTTGCTTTGTTTGACCATGATAAGGGCTTACGGTATAATTGGTGGCTGTCCTTAATGCGCAAGTATTAGGAAAGAAAGAAAAACATTAAAGAAAGGACTCATTGAAAATGCCAAAGCGAACATATCAGCCCAAGCGAAAACGACGCGTTCGAGTTCACGGTTTCCGTGCGCGAATGAAGAGCAAGGGCGGTCAAAATGTATTGAAACGACGCCGTGCAAAGGGTCGACATCAACTGGCCAAAACGGCGAATAACCACGTGAAAAAGGTCCGTTGGTAGAATACCAGGACATATGAAATTCAACGAAGTTAGTTGTCCCGCTGAACAGGAAGTTGATTGAAGCGAAGTTCACGATTAACCCGCAGTGAAGATATCAAACGTGTGCGGCAAGATGGTCTTTCCAGTGCACACAAAGCGATTGTTGTAGGATTTTTATCGAATAATTTGGAAAAAAATCGAATAGCAGTCATTGCTGGACGGTCTGTTGGGGGAGCTGTCCAGAGAAATTTAGCTAAAAGAAGGATAAGGTCTGCCTTCCAGGGCTTTCAAGATAACATGCACAATGGTTTTGATATTGTCATTATCGCCAGAAAACCCATTTTAGAAATTGAATATCAATCATTGGTGGTTGCGCTTCAATCACTTCTTGACAGGGCGGGCTTGATGAAAGACAAAGTGAATTGACAGAGAATTGCGATTCTTGGCATCAACCGAATAATGAACCACATTTAAGGGATCTGCCGATCCGTATAAAAACGCTCCCTCGTTGGATTTTACTTGCTCTGATACGACTGTACCAATTGATCATTTCACCCATCCTGCCTGCAGATACTTGCCGGTTTTATCCAAGCTGTTCCCATTATGGTTACCAGGCAATCTATAAATATGGTGCCCTTAAAGGCGGTTGGATGGCAGTAAAGCGGGTCTTTCGGTGTAATCCTTTTAATCCAGGTGGATTTGATCCATTACCCTGATTTAACTTGAGAAGAGAAAAAATGAAGAAATCCCATATAATAATCCTTACCCTCCTTTTAGGATTGATGTTTATCCTGAGTGCATGTGCACCTGGACCAAGAGTTACTGGAAGCCCGGGTGTTGCTATTTCTGATGAACATGTCTTTGTTGCATATCGCAGCTTTGTTTATCGCCTAAATGCCGAATCCGGCGCTGTGGACTGGCATTTTCCAGAAGAAGCAAACAACCAATTGATGTTTTATTCCCAACCCCTTGTCACTGAAAATTTTGTCTATGTTGGTGACCTGGCAAATAATTTTCATAAGATTGATATTGAGACGGGGAATGCTGAATGGACTTTCTCAGAAGCTAAAGGATATTTTGTTGGTCAAGCTGCTGAAGGCGATGGCGTTGTTTATGCCCCATCCGATGACGGTAATCTCTATGCAATCGATGAGAATGGCAATTTAGTCTGGTCATTTAAAACCGGTCATTACCTGTGGGCTCAACCTGTGGTTGCTGAAGATATCATCTACTTAGGTTCCATGGATCACAATATTTATGCCCTTTCAAAAGATGGCACTGAGAATTGGTCATTTGAACTTGAAGGCGCGGTTGTGGGTTCCCCTGTGTTAAATGAGGATGGAAGTGCCTTATTTGCTGGCTCAATCGGGAATGACATGGTTGCCATTGATACAGACACCGGTGAACAGCTCTGGTCCTTTGAATCAGAAGACAGCATCTGGGGCAGCCCGGCAATCGCCAATGATCTTTTATACTTTGCTGACGCTGGTGGTAATTTATACGCATTGGATCCAGCAAGCGGTATACTCTCCTTCAAATCAGAGTTTGAAGGTGCTGCTGTTGGCGGTGTTGCCGTTTTAGATGACGGCATTGTGCTCGCCACAGAACAGGGTGGTCTAAGAGCCTTCAACTTTGAGGGTGGTTCATTATGGGAAGATAGCCTGGCAGGTGAAATATTCCAGGCACCTGTTGTGAATGACAAATACATTGTCGTGGGAACGATCAATGGTGAAAACCTGGTTTATGCGTTCAATTTGTCCGGTGTTCAGCGCTGGTCAACAACCCCTGAGAATTAAAGGAAACTGATATGTGGACTACGATCGTTATCCAACCCTTTGTAAACGTACTCTTATTGATCAATTCGCT
>LGHA01000109.1 GCA_001508595.1 Anaerolineaceae bacterium 46_22
CAAAAGCTGCTTCAAATTTGAGGCAGCTTTTTTGGTTCTCAAGTTTTCAATCAGATGAGTAATTTGACTTGAGAATTTCCAGATGGATTGATTTTTTGTCACCGCTGGTATAATGTGAGGCATGCATACATTGAAGAACTTTATTTTTTCGCTGTTTTTTAGTCTGTTATTATTGGT
The DNA here is from genome assembly GCA_001508595.1 of Anaerolineaceae bacterium 46_22. Taxonomy (GTDB): domain Bacteria; phylum Chloroflexota; class Anaerolineae; order Anaerolineales; family Anaerolineaceae; genus Brevifilum. The sequence continues at coordinate 178 of LGHA01000109.1, forward strand.
CCTATTATCATCCTGTACAGACTCGCCGCCTGAAGCGACGCAAACAAACACGCCTGAGGTGACAGCCCCAACACAGACCCCTGACCAACCCAGCCCGACACCAATACCTGCTGCGGCAATTGTGAATGGCGAACGCCTGCCGTTGAGCTGGTTTGAGAATGAACTGGCACAGTATCTCAAAGCCCAGGAAGCTGCTGGGCAGCCTGTTGAAGACGTCGCTGCGGCAAGGACTTTTGTCCTTGACGACCTGGTTGACCAATTTTTGCTTGCCCAGGCAGCCCAGGACGCCGGCATCTCTGTTGAGGATGAGGAAGTACAGGACAGGATTGATAATCTGAGAGCAGAGCTTGACCTGGATTCATGGATGCAAGAATGGGGCTACACAAATGAAAGCCTGGTGCAATCCCTCAAGTGGCAGATGCTTGCCATCAAACAACGCGATGAGATTATCAAGCTGGTCCCGGAGCGTGCCGTCCAGGTTGAGCTGCAGCAGATATTTGCCTATACAGAAACCGGTGCTCGAAATGCTGTAGGGAGCCTGAATGCTGGGACACCTTTTGAGGAGGTCGCCTTTGTTTATGACCCGGCAGCTGGGGGTTACATGGGATGGGTGCCGGAAGGGTATTTGTTGATCCCTGCACTTGAAGAGACTGCCTTTAGTTTGCCAGTGGGTGAGTATTCAGGGATTATTGAATCTGAGATTGGCTATCACATTGTGAAGGTCTTGGCACGTGAAGAACGCCCCTTAAGCCAGGATGCTCTGCTGACCTTACAGCGTCAGGCGCTGCATAATTGGCTGGCTGATAAACGTGAAAGCAGCACTATCGAGGTGTTGATCGACTGATTATGAGCCAACGACCACCTCAAAGGAAATCAGCTAATAAAAGCCACTATTCCAGTCGCGGGGGCATAATACCCAGCATGGCGACTCCTCGCAGACCTGAACCGCCAAAGAAAATGGGTTTATTGGGTTTTTTATTTATCCTTGGAATAATCGGAGGGATAGTTTGGCTTGGCATGTTGATATTTGAACTGGGTCCGTATCAGTCTGAGGTTTCCGCAATGATGACACCGACAGATCCTTTACCGCTTTTTCCCAGCCCTACATCAACATTTTGGGAGACAGAAGAATCTGCCCTCCCAACAAATCCAGCGACACAACAAACCCTTACACCAACCGTCACCCTCACCCCGACCCCCGAAATTCTGCCATTTATTTTGTTTGACGAGCCCGAATTCATGAACAGTGCATGGTTTCGCCCACAGCTTGGTTGTGATTGGCTTGTGATTGCCGGGCAGGTTTGGGATCTGCGGGGGGACGCGGTGACAGATTCAGTCTCGGTGTATTTGTTTGGGGAATTGAATGGTTATGCCGTGGATGAATTCCGCTTGCCTGGAACGGAGAAGGCTTATGGGGAGTCCGGCTATGAGTTTGCACTGGAAGGTTTTGTGGTGGACAGCGAAGATTCCCTTTACATTCAGCTTGTGGATGCTAATAATTTACCGCTTTCTCATCCGTACCTCTTGCAAACCTTTAACGATTGCCAGAAAAACCTGATCCTTGTGAATTTTAAACAGGTAAGATAGGTTGATAGAATAACCAATCCTTATCAAAGCGTGCTCAAATGCGAGCGCGTTTTTTTGTTTAAATTAAGTCTTGACATTTCATCTGGAAAGTAATAAATTTATTTCGATATCGATCGAAATAAATTTAAGGAGATTGTAATGGGTGAAACCTTTGATGAATTATTAGCGTTCTTTAAAGCCCTTTCAGACGCTACACGGCTCAGACTGATTGGTTTGCTGGCACAAAAGGAATCGAGCGTCGAAGAACTGGCAGCAATGCTGGATGTAAGCCCATCTACGGTATCCCATCATTTGAGCAAACTGTCAGAGATCGGGTTGGTGTCTGCCCGTGCAGAGGGTTATTACAACATATATTCATTGAACACAGGCGTCCTTCAGGATATGTCGCAGCGCATGTTATCGAAAGATACCCTGCCAGACGTCGCCCGTGACCTTGACCGTGAAGCCTATGATCGTAAGGTGTTGAAAGATTATCTTGCAGAGAATGGAAGGATTGCCCAACTGCCCACGAATCGCAGGAAATTGGATGTGATCTTGCGCTACCTGGTTGAGCAATTTGATTTCGACCGGCAATACACCGAAAAGGAGGTCAATGAGATCATTGGCGCTTTCAATGAGGATATATCAGGATTGCGCCGGGATTTAATTTCTGTCGGTTTTCTTGACCGAGAACGGGATGGGTCCGCCTATTGGCGGGTGAGGCGGGGAGAGTAATAATTTTGTTGCGCTAAATATTGTATCGCAGGTGCACGGGACAATTTTCGGTTTCTCTCATAATTCATACGTCCGGTCCACAAACGGAATTGGATATTTAGAACATGTAGAGTAATAATTGTAGGGGCTCGGCATGAAGCGTCGAGGGATCGAAGACGACCGAGTCCCTACGCAAATAATCAATAATAATTTTTTATCCATGAACACAAACAGTCTAAGTAGAATCTGAATTTCATTCCACAGCGCGAAGGGTCGAGGATGCGAAGGCGGACGTGCCCTACTGGTTATTGATAAAATGATTTTTATCTTATCCTTGGTGCAATCGATATTTCTTCATCCCCAGCCAGTAAGCCCGTCAAGGGATTGGCGGGCAAAGCCAGCACCTTGCTGTTGGCAAAGAATTCAAAATCAAAACCGGTATCATCCCCAGCATTCAATCCCGGGATGGGCATCAGGCGCGCCGTCAGAGGTTTATCCAGCCGCAAGGATAAAGCTGTCAGGTCCAATAACACCGCCTGGAGGGCTTCCACGCTCGTATCCCCCGGCAGGGGGATGGTATCCAACCCGGTGCCGCAGACTGCAGAATACATTAGCAAATCGGTAATGCTCAATACACCCTCTCCGCCGCGCTTGGCAAGGGTTGAATCTTCAAGCAGGGGCATCATCAATCCGTTGAATCCTGTGCGCTTGAAATTCGCCCGGTCGAGGGTATCCGTCAGGAAGGCTGCGGCTGCCAGGCTGCCGTGTAAACCTAATGCCGGCACGCCCAGGCATTCAAGTGCGTGACCCAGCGAGATTGCCTGTGTGGGGAAGGGGGCTAAGGTAAAATCGATCCCTTTGAATTCAAAGCCATACATTGTAGCCAAATGCTCGCCAATTTCTTCTAAATTTTTTGCATGGGTTTCAACCGCATCGATCAATCCAGCTCTTGCGTCTTTTAAGCTTTTTGCAGAAGAAAATACCTCAACAGCTAAATCGGCGGCTTCAATCGCCAGGGCAAACCCTGGTTTTTTGCCTTCGCCATAAGCTGCCGGGAAGAAAGGTGCAAAGGGCGGGACATTTGCCAGAGCAGCGAAACGTAAGTTGGCAAAGCCGTGTTTTTCAAGGGGTGCGGTTTTGTGCATCACCTCAGCGCAGGCACGAACTGCAGGCAAGCTGACTTCTCCCCTGGGTGTGGTCATGTGCCCGCTGAAAAACAGGTTACCGGAATTGCCCAGCATTTCTGGAATAGCTCGATAGGAATCGATGTCTTCGGTGATTGCCGGACCCAGCGAAACATAATCGAAACCTTCGCTGTGCGCTAAAACCTCGATCTGAGTGACCGCTTTCGCGTAGTCTTCACTCTCCAGGTAGCTTGTGAATGAGGGCGTTGCCATGCGGACTGTTTGAACGGGATATCCCGCGGATTCAAAGGCATTTTTGGAATCCCTCGAAAAAATGCCTGCTTTTTGCAAGACAAGCTGGTTAATGGGCCATCGTGGATGGATAAAGTGGGTGATGGATCGGATACGCATATCTTTTTCCTTTAGTGTTGATATCTTTGGCGAAGTACTTCCCCAATTAGAATGGCAGCGGCAACAGCGGCGTTCAGTGATTCGGCGCGTCCCTTCATTGGGATGGTGATTTGTTGCGTCGCCCTGGACTCTCCTTCCGGGCTGGCACCAAAGGCTTCGCCGCCAATCAGCAAAGCACAGGATCCTGCTAAATCAGCTTCCCACAGGGGAATGCCGCCCTCAGACTCAGCAAGAAATACAGGGATCGAGCCCAGGTATGAGTCGATTTCGTCCCAGTCTTTGTGCTGGATCGCTAAATGGAAATGCGCACCCATGCCAGATCGGACGACCTTGGGCGAAAACGCATCAACCGTTCCTGGTGTCAGGATAACAGCATCACCGCCGGCTGCTTCTGTCGTCCGCAGGAGGGTGCCCATATTGCCCGGGTCCCTGATTTGATCGGCGATCACAATAAAGCTTGGAGATTTTGGCAGGGGTATTGCTTCCCTTTTTAGAACAGCC
>LGHA01000110.1 GCA_001508595.1 Anaerolineaceae bacterium 46_22
GGTATAATAAAAGGGTTACGCAAGCATAAGATACGCCTCCTATTTTGCACGAGTCGGAGGTGTTTGTTTAATAATAAAAACATTGAAATCTCACAATAAGGACCAGAATTAATGTCAGAAATTGGTATTGTTCAGCAAGTTGATATTGACAACGAAATGCGAGAGGCTTACCTCGATTATGCCATGAGCGTGATCGTTGCCCGCGCCATTCCCGATGTGCGCGATGGGCTTAAACCCGTCCATCGCAGGATCCTTTACGCCATGCGCGATATGGGCATCCGGGCAAATACCCCCCACCGGAAATCCGCCCGAATCGTTGGTGAGGTGCTCGGTAAATACCACCCCCATGGTGATATGGCAGTTTACGATGCCATGGCACGTATGGCGCAGGATTTTTCCATGCGCTATCCCATGGTGGACGGCCAGGGCAACTTCGGTTCCATCGATGGGGACTCGCCAGCAGCCATGCGCTACACCGAAGCACGTTTATCGCAAATCGCTGAGGAAATGCTGATTGATCTCAACAAAGAAACCGTTGACTTCATCGACAATTTCGACGGCGCCCTGCAAGAACCCATGGTTTTGCCGTCACGCCTTCCCAACCTTTTGTTAAATGGCTCTTCTGGTATTGCAGTCGGTATGGCAACCAATGTGCCGCCCCATAACTTGAGAGAGCTGGTGGCTGCCCTCAACCACCTCATCGATCGCTATGACGATATGGATGACGTCAGCGTGGAGACTCTGATGGAATACCTCCCCGGGCCAGACTTTCCCACAGGAGGGATGATCATCGGCGATGAGGGAATTCGCCTGGCATACAGCACCGGTCGCGGCCGCATCATCATGCGCGGCACCGCCACCATTGAGGAAAAGTCAGGCGATAAATTCGTCATCACGATTACAGAAATCCCCTATCAGCTCAACAAAACCACCTTGATTGAGCGTATTGCTGAGCTGGTGCGAGATGGCCGGCTGGATTCGATCAGCGACATGCGCGACGAATCTGACCGAACCGGGATGCGTATCGTCATTGAACTCAAACGCGGTGCACAACCCAAACGAGTCCTGAACCAGCTGTATAAATACACCCCCCTGCAATCCACCTTCGGCGCACAAATCCTGGCCCTGGTCAATGAAGAACCCCGCTTACTCCCTCTCAAACGTGCGCTGCAGTTCTACCTGGAGCACCGGCAGGATGTCATCACCCGACGTACCCAATTTGATCTCGATAAAGCAAAAGCACGAGCGCATATTCTGGAAGGACTATTGATTGCCCTGGCGAATTTGGATGAAGTCATTCAAACCATTCGGGAATCGGATGATGCTGAAACAGCCAAAGAGCGATTAATGACTCGCTTTAAACTCAGCGATCCCCAGGCGCAGGCGATCCTCGATATGCAATTACGGCGTCTGGCAGCATTGGAACGCCAGAAAATCATGGATGAACACAAGGAGGTCATGGCAGAGATCGAATACCTGGAAGACCTCCTTGCAAACCCCAAAAAGATCCTTGAGATCATCCGCACAGACCTTAACGAAATTGCTGAGAAATACGGCGACGATCGCCGCACAGTGATCTCTCCCGATGCCAGCAGCGACCTTTCCGAGGAAGCCCTGGTGAAAAAAGAGGATGTGCTGGTCAGCATCACCCGTAAAGGTTATATCAAACGCGTATCTGAAACAACATACCGTTCACAGGGGCGCGGCGGACGCGGCGTGATCGGTCAGTCCATGCGCGACGAAGACGAGGTTGAATTCTTCTTACGCTGCCATACGCTGAGCGTCTTGCTGTTCTTCACCAACAAAGGCAAGGTCTATTCTGAAAAGGTCTGGCAGCTGCCGGAAGAAAGCCGCACCGGGCGCGGCATTTCGATTGTCAACGTGATCAACATTGCGCCCAACGAAAAGATTACTGCCGTGGTACCCGTGGCTGACTTTGAGGATGCAAAATACTGCACCATGGCAACCGTCAGCGGGCGAGTCAAGCGCGTGGAGCTTTCCGAATTTGAATCCGTGCGCCCTTCCGGACTGATCGCCATCACCCTCGATGAACAAGACCAGTTAGGCTGGGTAAGCCTGACAAGCGGCAAAGATGAGATCATGCTGATCACCCGCAACGGGCAGGCGCTGCGATTCAACGAGGAATTGATCCGACCCATGGGCCGCCAGGCAATGGGCGTGATCGGGATTCGCACCCGACCGGGAGATCAACTGGCTGCATTGGAAGTGCTTGAACCGAACGGCGATCTGCTGGTTGTGACAGAAAAGGGCTTCGGCAAACGAACAAAACTTTCCGAGTATACGCCCAAAGGTCGTGCGACGATGGGCATCGCGACCATTGATAAGCGAGCGCTCAAGAGCATCGGAAAGATTGCTGAAGCAAGGGTTGTCCAGGAAAAGGACGAGGTCTCCCTGATATCCAGCAACGGTATCGTCATCCGAATGGCTGTTGCCGATATTTCTACCCAGGGACGTGCCACAAGGGGCGTAACGATTATGAACCTTGAGGCAAGAGACTCCGTCGCTGCCATGGCACGCATTCCATTTGAAAAAGAAACTCCGCCAGACGAGCCAGGCGAATAAAAAAACCAACCCGCAGGAGTGTGCAAAACCTGCGGTTTTTTTCTTTTGTTATTGCTTGGATTTGGAAACCGATAATCATTATCTAAATTCGGAGCGTTTTTGATTAACTGGGATCTTTAATTAATTTCATGTCGGATTCTGAACGCAGAAAGCGTTGCGATTGAATAATAAAATCCTCTACCCAAATAAATCGACCTAAAGGTCTCGCTCCAATTACGTTTGCAGCCCTATTTCAATCTCCCCGGACACGATTTCAACCCGCTTCCCCCGACGATCACGAACTTCAAGTGCGCCCTCAAACGTCACGCCTAAAATCTCAAATTCCTCAATGCTTCCGCCAGGTAAATGAATACGTTTCACCTCACCGCGAAAAGCCAGCTTGTTATTCCATACCCTTATGAAATCATCCAAGGTCAGCAAAGGTCGCAAATTTTTCATCACCTTAATCGTATTTACCATCAAGGTCCAGCGGTCAACCATCCTGCCTGATGCCTCAGCAACTGAGATTGCCGGGTAACGCAGCTGTTCCACTGGAGGCACACTCTCAGGTAAAACATTCACCCCCAATCCAACCACCAGGGCAATAAGGTCGTTTTCCTGCCACTCCATTTCCACCAAAACGCCGGCCACCTTTTTACCACCCAGCAGCACATCGTTCGGCCATTTGATTTCCGCCTGTAATCCCAATGCTTCCAGTGCATTAACCAATCCTAAAGCCGCCAGGGCAGTAAAACGCGGCAGCATTTCTAGCTTTTGGGCTGAAGGGCGAATAACAAGGCTGATCGCCAGGGCTGATCCCGGGTTGGTAATCCAGCGTCGATCGCCCCTGCCCCGCCCCGCACTTTGCTGATCCGCAATCACCAGCCCCCAATCTGGCGCACCTGCTTTTGCCCATTCAAGCGCGATGTCGTTGGTCGATCCCACCACCGGGCAATACTGCCATTCAAGCCAATCAAGCGGCGCAAGTAATGCCTTCAAAATTCTTTCGTCGTCCAGGTGCGTGTTCTCTTCCATATCTACTGTCACTGACATACTTAATCCAGAATGTTCCTCAAGAGCTCGACCATTTCAGATATGTCAGTCAGGACAAAATCTGGTTTAAAGAGAGATTCGGCAAGGTCTTCCCTTTTGGTTTCACCGCTCAACACAAGGGCTGTGGTAATCCCCCACTTGCCCAATGCGATATCCGTATACAAACGGTCGCCAATCATGCAGTGCGATTCAAGTGGCAATCCGGTTTTCTCTGCCAGGGCGTCCACGATTGGTGCATTGGGTTTTCCAACCACCACATCGGGTCGGCGTTTGGTTGAGGCAACCACCAGCTCAATCATTGCACCGATATCAGGTTTGAACCCATCTTTCGTTGGACAGTTGATATCAGGGTGCGTCGCGATATAGGGCTTTCCAGCGACCACGAAGTCACACAGCTTCCAGAGCTTTTCATAGGTGAGTGTGGTATCAAAACCCAGTACAACCGCATCGGGGTCAACATCCGTGATGGTAAATCCATGCCGTTTAAATTCGGCAACCAGGGCAGGTGTTCCCACAACATACAGGCTTGAAGGAAAAATAAATTTTTTCAGATAAATCGCTGTTGCTTCACCCGATGTGAAGATCTTTTCTTCTGGAACCTCAAGCCCCAATCCCTTCAATTTCTGTGCATATTCCAGCCGGGATCGGGAAGAATTATTCGTCAGAAAATAATAATCCACGCCTTTTTCATCCAGCAAATCAATCCATGCCTTTGCACCTGGTAAAAGATGGTCTTCAACAAAAATTGTTCCGTCCATATCGACCAGGAAACATTTGATTTTATTCAATACTTCAAGCTTCTCCAAATCCTATCCTTTGATCCAAGCCGTCATACAGTGTCCTA
>LGHA01000111.1 GCA_001508595.1 Anaerolineaceae bacterium 46_22
GCACCAAAGTGGATTTCATACCCGGCATCAGCCCTTGGCGGTTTCTTTTTAGCGGTTTGTTCCTGCACGATTATGCCATTATTTGCCAGCATCTACAAAAAGGGCGCCGGGCTGGGACCGGCAATCACCTTTTTGTTTGTTGGACCGGCTGTTAATATCCTGGCAATTTCTTTCACCGGGGTTCAAATTGGGATGGATATTGCCCTTGCCCGTGTGATCTTATCCATGGTCTTTGGCGTAGTCATCGGTTTGCTGATGGCCTGGTTCTTCAGGAAAGATGATGCTGCCCATGCCGAAGAAGCCAACAACAATAATTTGTTTGCCGCAAAAGCGACTATTCCAGGCAGGACAGTTGTTTTCTTTCTGCTTCTTCTTGGCACACTTTTGGCTGGCACTTTGCAGATTGGCCTTTTCAGAGATGTCTTTTTTGAATTCACAGTCCCGGGCGCCTGGCCTTCAAATCTTCAGAATTTCCTGGACAGCCTGATCCCGCCTGATCCCAGTTTGGGGGTCGAAGGTGTCAGCGTTCATGGGCTGTTCCTGATCATTTTGTTGATCTTGATCGCCGTATTTGCAATAAAGGGTTTCAAAGATCTTTATGAAGGCTTTTCAACCTGGACGTATATTACCCTGGGTTTGATCACGCTGACATTGATTGCCGCTTCATTTTCCATCATGACGGCAGAAGCGGGCTTGTTGATTGGCTTCAACGGGCGATTAATTGCTGAAACGCTCCTATTGGCAAGCGCCTGGTGGATGATGGCGAAGAAATTTGAAGAAAGCGAACGCCAGGAATGGCTGTGGGAGACATGGCGATTTGTCAAACAAATCATCCCATTGCTGCTGGTGGGTGTTTTTGCGGCTTCCATTGCACGCACGCTGATACCAGCGGTCTGGATTCAAACCCTGGCGGGGCGAAACACGATCTGGGCGAATTTAGCCGGCGTGATTTTTGGCGTTTTCATGTACTTCCCGACATTGGTTGAAGTGCCTGTAGCTCAAACATTCCTATCCCTCGGCATGCATCGAGGGCCCTTATTAGCCTATTTGCTGGCGGATCCTGAGTTGAGTTTGCAGTCGATCCTGATCACCAATTCGGTGATTGGCAAAAAGAAAACGGCGGTTTACGTTATTTTGGTGACGATATTCAGCACCCTAGCGGGGCTGATATTTGGTTGGTTCATTCGATAAATAAAGGAGAATAAAAAATGGAAATAAAAATTTTAGGCAGCGGCTGCCCCAAGTGTCATAGATTGGAAGCTGTCACGCGTGAAGCTGTTCAGGATTTGGGACTTGAAGCAAGGTTCACGAAAGTCAAAACCATGCCTGAGATCATGGCTTATGATGTCATGACAACCCCTGCCCTGGTTGTTGATGAGAAGGTTTTATCTTCAGGCCGCATCCCGAGCCGTGAAGAAATTAAAGGCTGGTTGGTTGACCTCTCAAACTAATCTATTGGGTTAGAAAAGATAAAATCCCGGGTGGTTCCTCCTCCCGGGATTTTTGATTCATAAAGGTGAAGGTTTCATCCTCCCTTATCCTTCGGTTTTCCGTCGCCAATTCCCCTTGGGATCCATTTTTCAGCGTTTTCTCGTAAGCGATGCGCCAGACCGCCGCGTTCATGCAATCGGTCAAATCCTTCGGGTTTGATTGCCAATTCTTCGCCTTCCAATAAGCCAAACACCCCGCTTTGACCGGGTTCCAGGGTTTCGTCGACGTATGGTTTGACCAGTGACGGATCAATAGGCTGGTACTCAAGGGGTTCTTCATAGGTGGTGATATAACCTTCATAGTTACGTAGGACCACCTTATGATCGGAGTAGCTTATCAAATAGTTCGGGTTGAGGGGTATCTTTCCACCGCCGCCGGGGGCATCCACCACATAGGTGGGTACCGCAAATCCCGATGTATGGCCGCGCAGGGATTCGATAATTTCAATACCTTTGCCGATGGGTGTGCGGAAGTGTCCAGCTCCATGAACGAGGTCGCATTGATAAAGGTAATAGGGGCGGACACGAATTCGAACAAGGTCGTGGACGAGCTTTCGCTGGATGTGTGGGTCATCATTGACCCCTGCCAGCAGAACCGATTGGTTACCAAGGGGAATGCCGGCTCGTGTTAATTTATCGCATGCCTGGGCTAATTCTGCTGTGATTTCATTGGGATGGTTGACGTGAATGTTCAACCACAAGGGATGGAATCGCTGCAGCATCTCGCACAGGTCATCCGTCACGCGCTGGGGCATGAATACTGGCACACGAGAGCCAATTCGTATGATTTCAATATGAGGAATTTCACGCAGGGCGGTGAGGAGGCGCTCTAGAACCCTGGGTGCCAGCGTCAAGGGATCGCCGCCGGAGAGGAGCACATCACGCACCTGGGGTGTTCTGCGCAGGTAATCGAGTTGTGCCTCAAAATCCTTGGATGAAAAGGTTTGGGAGGGATCACCAACGATGCGTGAGCGGGTGCAGTACCGGCAGTAACTGGCGCATTGGGTCGTGACCAGCATCAGAACCCGGTCCGGGTAGCGATGCACAAGGCCTGGAACTGGCGAATGCGCATCCTCTGCGAGAGAATCTTCCATTTCACCGGTGAAGGGCATGATCTCGCCAGCGGTGGGAATGGTTTGCAGGCGGATAGGGTCCAGGGGGTTGTCAATCCACCCTGAATAAGCCGCGCTGACTGAGGGCTTTGCGTTCGCTTTCGGTGAGGCTTACGATTTGTTCGAAATCCTCAACGGAGTTCAGGCGGTGGCTGAGCTGCCAGCGCCAATCCTGCCATTTCTCATCGGGAATATCAGCAAAAGCGGGTGCCCGTTTTGATGGGAATGCTTGCATTTAGACTCCTTTTCTAAATATATGCAGTACTTGTTAAATGGTCCTTTTGGTCATTTATAAAATTAGAAACAAACTTATTCTGATCGGGGTTGAATAGTCTCTAATTCGCTGAAGAAATATGCCTGATCATTCTTGTCAACTATTTTTGCGCCTGCTTCTTTCGCCTGTAAGATGTATTTCGCTGATTCGACCTCGTCGCCTGCAAGCTTGCATGCCCTTGCCACGGCTTCGTAGGCAAAAGCCAGGTCGAAGTCTTGTAGATTGCTTTCTAAAGTGATCTTCAAACAACGGTCAGCATGATAAAGGCAGGGTTCGGCGCGTTTTAGAATGGCATAGACACGGCTGATCAGCCATTCACCGTTGAAGCACTTAATTGCAAAAGATTTGTGTAACTCAAGTCGGTCTTCCACATTATCTCCAGGTCATATCAAGGGTTTATTCATTGAACATGGCGCCGACACTGCGGCCTTCATTTGCCCGTTTGATAACCTCACCGAGCATAGGGCCAATCGATAGGATTTGTAGTCGATCTCCGAATAAGGCTCGGTCTTCTGGTGATATCGTGACTGTGTTGAGGGTTATATAACGAGTAACCGGCAGCGCAGCCAGCCTCTGCGCAGCATTTTTTGAAAACACGGGGTGAACGAAGACCATATAGATATTTCGGGCATTATATTTTTTGAGGATTTCTACCGCGTGAGCCATAGAGCCGCCGGTGCTGACCTCGTCGTCGACCAGGATCACATCGCGATCTTCAACGTCACCGATAACGCTCATCGAACGCGGGTTTTTAATATCCCCGGTTCGTTTTTTCTCGATGAATGCCAGACCGGTATTTAAAAGATCCGCATAATCACGTCCTTTTTTAGCAAAACCGAGGTCAGCTGTTACGACAACCGGGTTCTGCAAGCTGGGTGCTAAATCAAGCAGATGTTCTTTAAGGATGTGAAAACCGCGTAAAACATCACCAGGGATTGAGAAGAACCCTTGTATCTGCCCGGCATGGAGGTCGAAGGTCATATACCGATCCGCCCCGGCAACGACGATCATATCTGCCACCAGGCGGGCTGTGATGGGGACGCGCGGTTTATCTTTTTTGTCAGAACGACCGTAAGTCAGGTAGGGGACAACGGCTGTAATGCGACCTGCAGAGTCCAGCTTGAGGGTCTGGATCAAGATCAGCAATTCCATCAAATTGCGGTGCACTGGAGATGACGTGGTTTGGATGACATAACAATCCTGTCCGCGCACGCTGGCGTGTAATTTAACAAATAAATTTTCATTGGGGAACTCGATGATATCCCGACCGCATAGGGGATGGCCTAAATAATCGGAAATCTCCTGACTCAACCCAGGCATCGAGGTGCCGGCAAATAGTTTGATATTTCCGTACAATAAATCGTGCTGCATGTGTGGGGTCGCCATATAGCTTATCTCCTTCTATTCCTTATCATCGATTTGATTCCAACTTTGTTATTCATCTTTTATAACACTCATAAAATGAACATCCTGGTACTGCCCATGTTGATAATCCGCATCGCGAAATGTGCCCTCAAATTGAAAACCTGCTTTTTTATAAGCTCGAATGCCGCGTTTGTTCTTTGCAAATACCTGCAGCCAGATGCGATGCAGGTTGAGGGTATTGAAGCCGTGTTCAAGCAATAATCGCATTGTTTCAGTGCCGTAACCCTTGTCCCAGCAGGATTTTTCACCGATCATGATGCCAATTTCAGCAGACCCGATGCGCCAATCGATGTCATGGAACTGGCAGTTTCCAATCGGGGTGAATTTTCCAGGATTGTCCTGATTTTTTACTTCGATGACCAACACATGTTCACTGGCAGGTTTTTTCATCATGGTATCATACCAGTTCTCTTCTTCATATCGAGACATTGGGGCAATGAACAGGAGGTTCTCGGCCACTTCTTCATCATTGATCCATCTTAAGAAGTTTGGGATGTCCTCTTTTTCAGCTGCCCGAAGGCGTATCCGTTCACCATGAATATTGGGCATTCAACACCTGCCTGTACCTATTGTTTAGGGTGATAAGCGGGTCGGTCCGCGGAACAGGTACACTGCTTCGCGAATGTTTGACAGATTTAACATGATCATCAAGAAACGGCTGAGACCAAAGCCAAAGCCGCCGTGCGGCGGAGTGCCATAGCGGAAATAATTTAAGTAGCTCTCGATCGGTTCAAGGGTGAGTCCTTTTGCAAGGGCTTGCGTCTTGAGGATTTCGTAACGGTGTTCCCTTTGTGCGCCGGTTGCCACTTCGAGGCCGCTGCCTAAAAGGTCAAAGCTGCGTGTGATTCCCTGGTTGTTCGGATCGAGCATATGGTAGAAGGGGCGGGCTTCAAAGGGCCAATCGGTTACAAACACGTAATCTGCCCCCTCGGTTTCTTTGTAATGTGCACCAATGGCTCGCTCGGCACCTGGATCAAGATCAAATTTCTTTTCCGGGGGGAGTTTGTAACCTATTTTGTCGAGTAAATCAAAGGCTTCTGCCATCGTGATCCTGGGGAAGGGGACAGAGGGTACAGTCAGCGTCACATCAAACGTCTCCTTTATTGCATCACCGTGTTTTTCAAGGACTTTTTGATATGTGAAAGCCAACCAGCGCTCCATAAAAGCCATCACATCTTCATGAGAATCTATCCAGGAAATCTCCATATCAACGCCGGTGAACTCTGTCATGTGCCGGGATGTAAAGGAAGGATCAGCTCTGAAAACAGGGCCAATCTCAAAGACCCGTTCATATCCGGCAGCCATCGCCATTTGTTTGTAAAACTGCGGCGATTGGGCTAAATAAGCTGTGGTCTCGAAGTAGGGAAGGCTGAAGAGTTCTGCGCCGCTCTCACTGGGTGCGCCCATGATCTTTGGGGAGTGCATCTCGATGAAGTCACGTTCAATCCAATAATCCCGCATGGCTTGCTCAGCAGTCGTTTGTACTTCAAAAATCAGCCGGTTGATATCGCGGCGCAGGTCGAGATAGCGCCAGTCAAGCCGATAGTCCTGGTCTGGCAGATATTCACCGAAGGGTTCAAATGGCAGCGGGATTTCTGCTGCGTTTTCGACGATCAATTCTTCAAGCTGAATTTCCAGTCCACCCAATTTAACCACTTTATTTTCAACGACTTTCCCAATGATTGTCAGGGCGGATTCCGTCCCCAATGTTGAGATCGTCTGTGCTAATTCAAGATTTCCTTTTTTATAATGAGCCACCTGCACCAAACCAGTGCGATCGCGGATGATGAGGAACTGCATGTTTTTTTGATCTCGCAGAGTATGCAGCCAACCCTTGATCATCACCTGCTGATCGATATGCTGGTCTAAATCTTTTATGAATGTGCGTTCCATGATATGAATTCTCCTGTAAATCTTAATTTAAAGTAATAATGACAAAAAAAATAAACTATAACAACAAATCAAGCGCTTCAATTGGGCTGCGCTTGCGTTGTAAAATTTCAGCCAGAAGGTCCTGGTATTTCTCTTCATCAAGGTTTTCTTGCCATTGATCTAATAATTTGTCCTTGATCAATGCTTCAAGGTCTTTTTCAAGGCGGTAAGCTTCTTTAACTTTCCACAAATCAGAGGACACAAGGTAAGCTTTGTGCCGGCGGATATCATCGACCAGGGCATCAATGCCGCTGCCTTCAATTGCGGTCACCAGTCGAACTGGGGTTTCCCAGCCGGTTTTTTCATCCTTTTGTTTTGTGTTGACTTTCTTATCTGCGAGCGATCGCATCAGGTGCTTGCCTGCCCCAGCCATGCCGCCGCCGCGAGACATTTCAAGCATAATTTTCAAGGCTCGAGCGGTATTTTCGGCTTCAGGACGATCAGCTTTGTTAACCACCAAAATATCTGCAATTTCAAGGATGCCAGCTTTGATTGCCTGGATATCATCGCCCATGCCCGGTGCTTCAACGACGACCACAGTATGAGCCAAACGCGCGATGTCCACTTCTGCCTGGCCTGCACCGACGGTTTCAATCAGAATCAAGTCAAAGCCTGCGCCATCTAAAAGGGTCGCAAAGGCTGCTGTGCTGTGTGCCAGGCCGCCTAATGCCCCGCGAGATGCCATTGAACGAATGAAGATCCCCTTGTCCCCTGCCAGATCTTGCATTCGGATTCGATCACCCAAGAGAGCGCCGCCTGAAAATGGACTGGTTGGATCCACAGCAATGATGGCGATTTTAGGGGGATTATCATTGCTGGAACCCTGCCGAAAGGCTTTCGCCAGCTGGTTGACAAGGGTACTTTTCCCTGAACCGGGTGCACCGGTCACGCCAACAAGGTGTGCATTTCCTGTGAATGGGAATAAAGCCGCCTGGAGTCTTTTGCTTTCGGGAGTATTGTTCTCTACAGCGGTCAGGGCACGGGAAAGGGCAAGCCGATTGCCAATGCGGATTGCTTCGGGGTCAATCAGGGTCATTATTATTCACTTTTGGGAGTGACCGCTGCTCTAATCTCAGCAACGACCC
>LGHA01000112.1 GCA_001508595.1 Anaerolineaceae bacterium 46_22
GGTGATCGCCGCTGTCAGCGTGGTCTTACCATGGTCAATATGTCCCATTGTTCCCACGTTGAGGTGCGGCTTTGAGCGATCAAATTTTTCCTTGGCCATAAATACCTTTCTCCTTAGCTAAAAGCCTCAAACCTAATTATTCTATAAATCATACTTCGGCAGAAAGCCCTCAATGGGATTTGAACCCATGACCTCATTCTTACCAAGAATGCGCTCTACCGACTGAGCTATGAGGGCAGCCGATCCGACTGGAAGCCAGGGCTGCCAGAAGTGGACGGTGTTGGATTCGAACCAACGAAGGCCTGTGCCAACTGATTTACAGTCAGTCCCCTTTGTCCGCTTGGGTAACCGTCCTGGATCAAGCGAGTATGTTACCCGCTCGAGATCGGGATCGTTCCATCCGAATCAATCCCGGTCGCAAACGTGCAACCTGAGCCGATGATGGGAATCGAACCCATAACCTATCACTTACAAGGCGATTGCTCTACCATTGAGCTACATCGGCAAAATGATAAATTATTAAACTACAAAACGCCTTAAGACTGCACGATTATACCAAAGCCCAAACCTAAACGCAAGACTTTTTAATCGCACAATGCCATTATTATGCAATTTATGAGTCTAGCCTATTTGGGTTGAAAGGTCAAGATAAAGGGAGGGGGGTGTTGAAAATTGTAATTAATAACGCCCAATTTCCCCGTAGGGGCAACCCTGCTTAAGCCCCCAGCGATTTTCTGGGGCAGTGGTTGCCCTGCCCGAAGGGTGCACGCGAGGCAGACACGGAGGTCTACCCCTACACATTGTCCGAATTTTGTTATAAATTTTATTATTTTGAAATCAGGTTAAATTTCACACAAGCTTTTTTGACCATTTTTTGTTTTCAACACCCTCAGCGAGAGGTGTGCCAGGGCAAAGTAGAAATGGAGGATTCCGCCTTATTTTGACGTCACTTCGTGTCAAAAAATGGGGTCCACCTCAGAACCCTATTTTCAATCACATGATTTCCCTAACTCTGTTTCGAGAAAACAATAAGGAAAAAGACAATATAAGAATTATCCCGACGAGCAATGAACTTAGTCTCATTCCAAGGTTATCGATTGACATTCCTATCAATAATGCAAATAGTGAGTAACTAATACTACTTAGTTGATTTTGCGCAGAGAGGACGGTCGCTCTGTTATCAGTGGGTATAAACCTGTTTATAATGTCGGATAATACAATACCGTCTGCGCCTATGCAAAGATAAAGTAAGACAAAGGCCGGGATGCTGATTTTAGGTATGAATAACATGACCAGTGAAAGACAAAGCCCGGCAGAAATCCAAAGCAACAAATCAACCTCATTTTTTCTTGTCTTTATATGTCCACAAAGAAACGAGGATGCAGCTATAAGTAATAACGAGCCGGCAGAGAAAAAAGCGATGATAGACTTTGTTGAAAATCCAAGTTCCCCCAGGTAGGGCTGGTAAATCACGCCCGCGAATTCGGAAATAATAAAGAACAAAATACCATAGAAAAGAAAAAACCTGACATTCTGGTTTTTAAATAAAATAATAAAGGAAGATTTAACTTGATCCACAAATTGTTGAGATATCGAACGATCTTCTACCTTCTGGGTTTGCCCTTGGTTTCGGGGTTCTATTGTTGTTGCAAAAATTATTGTTTGGATTATTCCTCCAATACCAGAAATTAATAATGCAACATTAAAACCAATTTGATCGGAGAGAATCCCCCCAATTATTATTGAAATAGCCTGAGTTATTAATGAAATCGCAGATATTTTACTTAATACCTTGGGGTAGAGATTTGAATCAATTTCTTGCACAGTGTTATATGTAAAGGCAGAAACAGAGCCAGAGTTTAAAGTGGTACAAACAGCTGATAGAATGGACCAAACAACATAAGTTATATAGACCTCTGGCTTAATCAGTACTACAAAAAAACTTATGCCGGAAATTAAATAGCCGATAATTATGGTTTTTCTACAGCTCCACTTGTCAGCCAAAACACCAGTTGGAATCTCCAGAAAAAAATTCAAAACTTCATAGACAACAGTGATAAGAAAAATTTGAAAGAAAGAAAACCCGAGTTCTCTGTAATGAAAAACTAAAATTCCAGTTGCGAAGGCCCAATTCCCAAAAAAGGCACACAGGTATAGTTTTATAATATTGTCTTTCATATTATTACTTGGCAATTTAATGGATGTGTTGTTCATTCTTTTCCCCAACCTAAAAACAGATTAAAGGAAATCGCCCTGGTACTTCTTAAAGAGAATATAAAACAAACTAAAAATGAGACGCCATCTTGACAATCCTCCGCTCTGACCCCCTTCCCAGTGTGGGGAAGTGGTTCGGGTCCTTGTGGTGTTGATCTTGTGTTTTACTAATGTCGCACTAAAGTAAAAAAATAGGAATATATTGAATGATTACTGAGGCAAAACAAAATTCAGGTTTAGGGAAAATCAAATTTCTTTTTCATCGCTTCCTAAAGGCCTGGTTGGGACATCAGCCTGGGAAATAGGCAGCCAAACAGTGAATGTCGTTCCCACACCCACTTCTGTCTCCACATCAATCCTTCCACCGTGAGATCGCACAATCCAGTAAGCAATTGGTAAGCCTAAACCAAAGCCTGCGTCTTTGTCATCCCGCCGACGGGCTTTGTCGCCCCTGTAAAAGCGGTCGAAGAGACGGCCAACTTCAGCTTTAGGAATCCCACGTCCCTCATCACGAATCACGACTTTAACCCACTTTCCCTCAACATCCAGGCTCAAAAAGATGTGCTTTCCTTCTGGGGTAAATTTAACCGCATTTCCGCCGAGGTTCAAAAACACCTGCTTCAACCGGTCCCGATCGCCTGTCACCATCGCTGGCTCGACATCAAGAATCCGAATTTCGTGTTTTCCGTCTGAAAGCACCTTCAATTGTTCAAATATTTCAAAAAGAACATCGTCGATTTCAACAGGCACCATCAACAACGGCAATCGTCCTGTTTCAGCCTGTGCCATTAGCAGCAAATCTCCCACCAAACGAGTCAAGCGATCCACTTCAACTTCAACACTATCCAGGGATTCTTTATCAAATTCGTGCATTAAGCGCATCAAACCGACATTGCCCTTTATCACCGTAAGTGGTGTTCTGAGCTCATGGCTCACATCTGCTAAAAATCTGCGTTGCGTGTTGAACAAACGCTCCAATCGTGAAAGGGTTTGATTGAAAGTCAGGCTTAACTGTCCAATTTCATCCTCTCGCCCGGTTTCTACCGGGAGCCGCAGGGAGAGATCCTCGGTGTTTGAAATGTTTTTTGAAATTTCAACGATTGTCGTCAATGGTTGTATACCCTTACCCACAACAAACCACCCCACTAAACTTGACACAGCTATGGTGAAGAGAGCAATGCTCAGGAATATCAGGCCCAACAGCCTTACCGCTTGTTGCACGCCTGTTAACGGAGCTCCAACTTGCAACCAGCCAAAATTTTCACCTTCAGCTTCCAAGGAGATGTTATAAACGCGGTAGGTGGTGCCATTAACGGTAACTCTTCTGAAAATTAATTCGTGATCTAAAACTGCTTGGGGATCCCATACGTTGCTCAGCGGACTCTTAGGGTCAGAATTAAGTAAAAGATCATCATCGGTCGACCAAACCTGGTATTCAGCTGTTATAAAACGATCCAATTTTTGTTGATCAATCCTCATTGCTCCGTCCGAGTCAACCCATAAAGCATCCATAATTTGATCCGCTGAATGTTTAAGGTCGTTATCAACCTGGTTAATCATAACAATGTTCACAATGCCATACATTACACCACTGAGCACCAGCACTACGCCGCTCAGTAAATTGGCATAAAACAATGTCAGACGGAAGCGAAGCGACATTTAAAATTTACTCTTGGGGTTCTCTCATCACATATCCAACCCCGCGCACGGTATAGATTAACCGAGATTCACCTTCAGATTCTAATTTTTGGCGTAGATAACGGATATAAACATCCAATACATTGCTTTCACCGCCAAAATCATAATCCCATACCCTGTCAAAAATGACTTCTCGGGGCATCACCTGTCGTGGGTGGCGAAGGAATAAATCGAGCAGATCGTATTCCTTTTTTGTCAGGTCAATAACTCGATCACCGCGAATTGCCTTATGAGAACTGCTGTCAAGCTTCAAATCATCAAATTCCAGCACCTTCACCCGGTCAGCAGCCGTACGTCGAAGCAAAGCTCGAATTCTTGCTAGCAGTTCTTCGATTTCAAATGGTTTTACAACATAATCATCCGCACCAGCATCCAGACCTTCAACCCGGTCCTGTGTGGTGTCTTTAGCTGTC
>LGHA01000113.1 GCA_001508595.1 Anaerolineaceae bacterium 46_22
TCACAAGGGATGACGGCTGTGTAATTTTGCTGGCAGAATGCGCAGAAGGTTCTGGAAGCATTGCATACGAGGAATATGTATCAAAGGCAGAATCCAATCGTGAAATAATCAATGAATTCAAAAGCGGTTTTTTCGAAATCGGTCCGCATAAAGCATTCCAAATTGCCAGGGAAGCGGAACGCATCAATATTGTCCTGGTCTCAGAAGTCCCGCCTGAGCGAGTAAAACAATGGAAATTAATACCGGGTACCCCCCACGAATTAGACCAATTGATAAGAAGCTGCACATCAGCACTGCCGCCTGACGCTCGTATCGCTATCCTTCCTGCTGCATCCAGAACGATGACGGAGTTGAAAAATGAATAAAATGGACTACATGGACAATCCACAACTTGATGGGTCTGAATTCTATTGGAAAGGGAATCCCACAGGGGTACTGCTGATACACGGCTTTACTGCAACCACAACAGAAGTGCGGCTAATTGGTGAAAAACTTCGTGAGGACGGGTTTACAACCGCTGCACCGCTGCTTCCCGGTCACGGCACAAATCCTGATGATCTGAACCAGGCAAGCTGGCAAATGTGGCTTGGAAAAGTAAAAGAATTTTATGAACAAATGCTCAGGGACTGTGAAAGGGTGTTTGTTATTGGTCAATCGATGGGGGGTCTTTTAGCCATCGAATTAGCTGCACAGCATCCGGAAATTGAAGGCCTGATGTTATTTGCGCCTGCAATCAAGGTAAAAGGGTTATGGTTGAGCCACTTTCTTAAGGTCTTTAAAGACCACCTTGATAAGCAAAATGCGGATGACGGTTTGCCATGGAAAGGCTATAATGTTTATCCGCTCAAAGCTGCTGCAGAATTGCATAAATTGCAGATGCATGTAAAAAAACAATATTCAAAAATAAACCAACCAACACTCATTTTCAGTGCAGAACATGATAACCACCTGACACCAAAAGTCATGCAGGCAATTTTGAACGGTATTCAATCAAATGAGAAGTGCCATATCCACCTGGAAAACAGCCCCCATGTGATTCTCCTATCTGAAGAATTGGATCAAGCTTATGACTACTGCTTGAATTTTATCAAGCGCCATTCATCATGATTGTGTCTGATCATTAATTTATCCATCAATCTACAGGTTGAGAAAAAAGAAACTCACCCGTTACGGTGAGTTTCTGAATTTTTCTAATTTTCATGAGTGCGCAATGTTCCTCTAATCTTCCAGCGCTTTTATTAATTCCCGATTAAAGTAAGGAATATCAGGCACTACGCGTCCCCACACAATGTTCCCGCTGCGGAATGCCGGCTCATCTCGCCAACTTGCACCTGCGTTCTCAATATCATCCTTGATACCGAGTGACCCGGTTGCTTCGTGTCCTTCTACAATACCCGCGCTGATCCCAACCAAACCTGCATGGCAAATCATACCGACAATCTTGCCAGCATCATACATCGTCCTAACAATCTTTTTCACCGCATCAATACGTCGGATTTTGTCAGGTGCCCAACCCCCGGGTACGATCACTGCATCGAAAGAAGTAGGATCAACCTCATCAAAACCAATATCAGCTTTTCCCTCCATGCAGTTTCCATGTTTCCCAAAGTAAGATTTTCCAGCTTTTTCGCCTGCAACCACGACCTCAGCCTCTGCTTCTTGCATGCGCATGACAGGCACAAAAAACTCCAGTTCCTCAAAACCAGGGCCAATCAAAACCAGTATTTTCTTTCCTTTCAGTGTCATTATTTATCCTCCTTATAATCAAAATAAGATAATTAATTGTATCGATTTCCGCGGTGTTAGTCAAAAACAAATACCAGGTGGAAAAATCAAGAGTGCCCAAAACAACTCATTTGTTCCCTTATTTGACACTGATTAAATCTAAAGGTAAACTATAGCACCTGTCAGAAAATTTTCTGCAAACCTCACTTAATTAATGTTAAAATATGATCTATAGAAGATCAAAAGGACGCTGATTCGTATCAGATTGTCCTGAACTTTTGCCCAGAATTCATTGTCGTTGAAAGCTGTTATACAGAACATTGCCGATCTGGAGAGGAATGCTCGTGCCTGATAAAAATTATTACGATCTAAATTTAAAAGAAACCGTATCCGATAATCATTTACTCGGATTGTGGCGGTTGATGAAGGGCTACCACTGGTTATATTTAGGGGCAGCAGCCTTGTTAGCTGTGGCAACACTTGCAAGAACCGGTATCGCGCTTGTGATTCGTCGCTTCGTTGACGATGTCATTCTTGCAGGCAATTATGGCTCAACCCTGACCATGATCATCGTCATCTTCATTGGGCTTGCCTTTATCCAGGGTGTTTTTACATTCCTTTCTGGATGGCTCACATCTAAAACTGCCGAGAGCGTTACCCGGCGCCTGCGAAATTTTCTCTTTGACCACCTGCAGCGATTACCCTATGCTTATCATTCTAAATCGCAGACCGGCGATTTAATCTCACGCGCAACTTCAGATGTTGATGCTGTCAACCGGTTTTTCAGTGAACAGGCGATCGGTATTGGTAGAATCCTGCTCTTATTCATTGTCAACTTTGCAGCAATTCTTCGTTTAAACACCCGTCTAGCTCTTTATTCCGTCATTGCAATCCCGGCGATTATTGGTGTATCCATCTATTTTTTCAGTAAAGTCTCAAAAGCCTACGAAAAATACCAGGAGCAAGAAGCTTCATTAAGCAGCCGCTTGCAGGAAAACCTTACCGGCATCAGAGTAGTCAAAGCCTTTGCCCGACAGGGGCATGAGCAGTATAAATTTGACCAGGAAAACTGGGAGAAATTCAAGTTAGGAAAGAAATTACTCTCAATCCATTCACTCTTCTGGCCGGTATCTGACATCATCTGCGGCATTCAGATGCTCTCATCATTCTTCATTGGGGCATTAATGGCATTGAATGGCGAAATTTCTGTCGGCACCTACCTGGCTTTCACATCAATGGTCATCCTGATTATCTGGCCGATACGTGGTTTGGGACGCCTGATCGTCCAAACATCCACTGGTATGGTTTCATACAGCAGGGTTGCTGAACTTCTTAAACAAGATCGCGAACCATTAACCACAGGTGACTACCAGCCAGAAGGCAGTGTCGAAGGTGAAATTATTTTCAAAAACGTTTACTTTGCCTATAAAAAGGACAATCCTGTCCTCGAAGATATCAATTTCGTATGCAATCCTGGCGAAGTGATCGCCCTGTTGGGATCAACCGGCTCAGGAAAAACCTCTTTGGTTAATTTACTGCCGCGTTTCTATGATCCCACGGATGGCGTTATTACACTGGACGGCGTGGATATTACTCGTTATCCCCGAAAATATTTGCGATCTCAAATCGGGATCGTCGAACAAGAGCCCTTCTTATTTTCAAGGTCCATTCGAGAAAATATTACTTATGGCGTCCACAGGGAAGTTTCCGATGATGAAATCATCCAGGCCGCAAAATTTGCAGCCATCCACGATGTTATTGAGACCTTTCCTATCGGTTATGACACCTTGGTTGGCGAGCGCGGGGTGACACTTTCCGGCGGCCAGAAACAGCGTGTCGCGATTGCACGGGCACTGCTCAAGAACCCACGCATTTTGATACTGGATGATTCGACATCCAGTGTGGATACCGAGACAGAAGCACAAATCCATGCAGCCCTTGAACACTTGATGCAAAATCGGACGACTTTCATCATTGCTCACCGTATTCAAAGCGTGATGGATGCTGATTTAATCCTGGTCTTTGATAAAGGCAAAATTGTGCAAAAGGGTAAACACAGCGAATTGATGAAAGTAAGCGGTATGTACCGTGATATCTTTGATATACAGACACGCATCGAAGTCGAATTAGAAAAGGAAATTTCAAGTGTCGACGTATAACGAGTTTGAAGAAGAGGAATACGGGAAATTAAATACTCACATTTTTGGCCGTTTGTTTTCGCTGCTAAAACCCCATTGGAAATATGCGGTTGGCTTTTTGCTTTGTATATCCATGGTCTCAGCAATTGATTCTTATACAACCTTTTTAAGCAAACGCATTATTGATGAAGGGATCATCGCCGGCAGCAGGGAAGCTATTGTCCAAACCGTTATTTTGTACGGCAGCATCATCTTACTTCAAGCCTTAGGTTCATTCGGATACATTTACCTCGTTGGCATATTAGCCGAACGCGTTCGATACGACTTGCGTAAGAAAATGTTCAATCATCTCCAGCAGCTGGGGAATTTTGGATGTCACCTGGGCTGTGATTAACATCACGACAGCAGGAATCTTTATGTTCATCATCAACGCTAATCTCGCGTTAATCGTAATCATCATGCTCCCGATTTTAATGATCATCGCCATTCAATTCCGGACCCGCATTTTATATCACTATCGCCGCTCGCGAAAAATGAACTCGAAAATTACTGGTGCATTTAACGAGGGGATCAGCGGCGTGAGGGTTATCAAAGCCCTTTCTCGAGAGGACTCCAACCTTGGAGAGTTTGCTGTTTTAACCGACGGCATGTATGATGCC
>LGHA01000114.1 GCA_001508595.1 Anaerolineaceae bacterium 46_22
GGGGACGTGGCTGGCGCTTATGCCAATGCCAACAAAGCCCTGGCACTTTTGGAATGGAAAGCGGAGAAATCCATCGATGAGGGCATCCGCGACGCCCTCCGGTGGGGAGAAATTCGCGATAAGGTGCTGGATTATAGTTGAGAGCTCATAGCTCATAGCTGATAGCTCATAGCCTGTAGCTGGTAGACTTTTGTAAGGCGGGATGCGGTTTTCATCCCGCCGTTTTAATAACTTTCTCGCTGAGACTGTTTAATTACAGAAGGCTTAGCTCACGCTTTGCTCGAAATGACATTTTTTATGAGCTTCTTTTAATTCCCCCTGCTTGCGGGGGGTTAGGGGGGTCTGGCTCATAGTTGGTAGCTGATGGCTGATAGCTCATAGCTTGTAGACTTTTGTAGGGCGGGATGCGGTTTTCATCCCGCCATTTTAATAACTTGTGGCGGGGTCAGGGGATAATTCAGCCCATTATTCCTTCACAAACCAGTGCCGCAGGAATTGATAAAACGCGGGGATGCGCACCATCAGCAGCAAGCTCACAATAACCATGGCGATGATCGGTAAAGCGAAATCCCCCTGTAAGTTGAATAAATCACCCTTGATAGACAGCAGGTAATGAACTACCACCAGAACCCCGGCGACATACACCAGCCGGTGAAGCCATACCCAGGTTTTTCCCATCTTGCGTTGTAATGATTTAAACGAGGTCGCAGCCAAAATCAGCAGTATCACCAGCGCGATCGCCCCGAAAATGATGAAGGGCTTGGTTCTGATTTCATTCCAGATCAAACCCAGGTTGAGCTGGTAATCCCAGATCGCAAAGGCTGCAAAGTGAAGGAAGGCATACAGCGCAGCAAATAAGCCCAGGGGTTTTCGCAGCCGTCCGACTGCCGGGAGCTTAAATATTTTGTTGATCGGCGTGCAGGAAAGGGATAGGATCAGGAAGATCATCCCCAGGTTGCCCGTGCGCTGCATCACCGTTTGTACCGGGTTGAAGCCCAGGTTCCCCTGCAGCGCAGACCATCCCAGTAAGAGCAATGGAATAAACCCGCCAATCAACACGATCAGGTTCAGCCAGTTTTTATCCCTGTTCTTTTTGTTATCCATATATCTGCTTTCTGATTAACACAAGCTTAAAAATTTTCTTCCAGGTCCATGCCTTCATACAGCGGCATGACTTCCTCGGCATAGCCGTTCATGAATAGGGTTGGGATGCGGCCGGCATCACCAATCCTGCGTTCTGTGGCTTGAGACCAGCGTGGGTGATCGACATCCGGGTTGACGTTAGCATAAAACCCGTATTCATTTGGCGCAATGGTGTTCCACAGCGTAGGCGGTTGGTCGGGGACCAGGGAGATGCGCACGATGGATTTGATGCTCTTGAACCCGTATTTCCAGGGGACAACCAATCGAATCGGCGCGCCATTTTGCGGTGGGAGCGGTTCATTGTATAAACCGGTTGCTAAAATCGTCAGGTCATGCATGGCTTCATCCAGCCGAAGTCCTTCTAAATAAGGGAAGGGGAACAGGTCTGAATTGGCATTGTCCATCTGTCCAGGGACAAGCGCGGATTCAAATAAGACAAATTTTGCTTCGCTGGTTGGCCTGACATCCTCCAGCAGCTTTTGCAGTGGGAACCCCATCCAGGGGATGACCATGGACCATCCCTCCACACAGCGCATGCGGTAGATGCGTTCTTCTTGCTCGTAAGCTTCTAAAATCTCTTCCATGGTGAAGATGCGGGGGTTCTCAACCAAACCTGTGACTGCAACAGACCAGGGACTGGTCACAAAATCCTGGGCTTTTTCATCAACAGTTTCTTTGTCCGTGGTGAACTCATAGAAATTGCAGTAGCCGGTGATCGCATCGTAGGATGTCAGCAGGTTATTCATGTTGTCCGTGCGGAAATCTGTTGGCAAACCCGTGGGCAGTTCGTCAGGGGGCGTCAACCCGGGCGCGCAGCTTGCCAGGAGTGCTCCCATCCCGACAAAGCCCATATTCTTCAGGAATTGGCGTCGGGATTGGTAGATGTGCTTTGGGGTTATCTCTTCTGGTCTAATGGGTACAGAACGGATTTGTTTGCGGTCCATAAGAAACCTCTTTCAATTCGGACGAAAGCTTTATTCCAGTTTACAATAAGCAGGCTGGATCGTAAACCTTTTGCTAAGATCAGGGCGCTGTTTCAAAGGGATAGCCTGCATCTCGCCAGGCAATAAAGCCGCCGTCCAGATTTTTGAGATTGGTATAACCAAGTTCAGCGAGGTCCTCGGCGGCTGAGCGTGACATATTGTCACTGCGGCAGTAAAGGACGATCTCCGCGTCTTTGTCAGCGGGGAGCTGATCGAGGTAGGCTGAAATCTCGTTATAAGGGATGGAGAGATCGGTATCGGGAATATCTCCTTCATAGGGAATATGAGTATTGATCAGCAGGAAGGAGTCCCGCCGTTCTTCCATTATGCCTGCCAATGTTTCCACGCTGATATCTTCATAAGGGTTGTAGGATTCTTCAACAGGGGACTGCGGCGCGCAGCTTGCCGGAACGATAACGAACAATAAAAATGCAGCAAATTTAATTTTTTTCATCTTTCACCTTTCACTCAAGTTTCTTTAATTATACTAATTATATCTTAATAGGTAAAATAATGATCTGCATGTATAATGCAATTTGTCTTAATGCTATAATGACATGATAGATTCGCGAAAATAAAGGAAAATCGATCACTTTATGATTTTTAATCTCACAGTCCCAACTTTGATCAGCCGGATAATCACTTTGATGATTGCTTTCACCTTCCATGAATTTGCCCATGCCGCAGTGGCGACTGCATTGGGAGATTCCACGCCAAAGATGCACGGCCGCCTGACCCTCAACCCGATGGCACATTTGGATCCGATGGGGACCATTACCCTGTTATTTGCTGGATTTGGTTGGGCAAAGCCCGTACCGATCAACCCCTACGCCGTGAACCGAAAGACCGGTGCAGGGATGATGCTGGTGTCACTGGCAGGACCCGCGACCAACCTGATTTTAGGCACTTTGGCAGCGATCCCCCTTCGGTTTGGCTGGGTACCGCTGACAGCGACCACCAGCCCGCTGCTGCCTTCAGCCGGCGATTTTCTACTGGAATTCCTGTTCATCAACCTGGCTTTATTCTTCTTCAACTTGCTTCCACTGGCACCCCTGGATGGGGAAAAAGTGATCACCTATTTTCTGCCGGATCACTGGGTGGATGTTTATGACCGCATTCGGCCGTACAGCCCATTCATCTTGCTGGCGATTGTTTTTATCCTGCCAATGTTCGGGCTTGATTTGATCAATATTCTCATCCGTCGACCGCTGATGGGTCTGGCGTTATTCTTGATTGGGCGATAATTGAATGCACTATATAACGGGTGGATGTTTTCGATAATGACTTATTTTTGTTACATGGTGCGATGCACCAATGATGCATATTACACCGGGTGGACCACAGACCCGATCCGTCGGGTGAAGGAGCACAATGCGGGACGGGGCGCAAGATACACCAAAATGCACGGCCCGGTGGAACTGGTGTATGTTGAGGAAGTCGAAGATCACAGCGCAGCCCTGAAGCGAGAAGCGGAAATTAAGCGTTATCCGCATGGGAAAAAAGATGCGATGGCAGGTGAGAATAGTTTGCCCCTGGAATTTTGTCAGGAAGAGTAAAAAAGACGGGGGACAGGTAGCAATGACCCTGGAGCGAGGCCTTTAGGCCGACCCAAAAAGATCCTCTGCCACTCAATTCGGGCTGACCCTCAACAGGGCAGGGTACCTCACCCCACAAGAATCTTTGAGGGTGGTGTGCATCTTTTACCCCACTGATAAGTTTTTATAAATTTTAGATTCAATGCTTCACAATCGTATTTATTTTACAAATAGCCTTGTAGGTCAGCTCTAAAAAATTAGAAAAAAATTTCCATTCATGGTGATATCGATTATTCATTTGAGTAATGACTCCAAAATTTCATGAGGAAAATTTCAAAGGATTTATTTTTTCTGTTGTTTTTCGGTCATTGCTTGAGAAAAAACTGCAAAGCCTGCAGATTTTATTCCTTTTTCTATTAAATTGATTTCATCAATATTTAAATGACTCTACTGAAAAAACCTGAACTTTAACAACCAAATACCCATGTTTGAACCCCGAAAAAGTTGGAAAGTGCGCGAATGAAGTCGCTGAAAAATAG
>LGHA01000115.1 GCA_001508595.1 Anaerolineaceae bacterium 46_22
CTGCGTACCGTCCTTTGGGATTTTGCGGGTCAGGCGATTCCGCAAAAAATCATAGACGATGTCCATGCAATAATCCCCTACTTATCCCCAGAAAATGAATTGTATCAATCCTTACAACCGCATTTGCTGCCGCAAGAGATTCAAGCGCTCAAAACCAGGTCTGAGGAACTTGTAAAAAACGGTATTTTTCCTCTACCGCCTGAAGAACGGCGAGCCTATCCCTGGCCCTTGGTATAATAGGGGAACTCATGAATAAAAAAACACGCAACAACTTCATTTTGCATAATGCATCGCAACTCCTCACCCTGGCTGGCGGCCCCCAGCGAGGGAGCCGATTGGGAGAATTGGGCATCCTTGAAAATTCAGCTGTCGCAGTCAGGGATGGCGTCATCATCGCTGTCGGTGAATTTGGGGATTTACAAAGAGACTTCCCTTCCTTTTCACAGCTTGATGCTGAAGGGCGTGTGGTGATGCCCGGATTTGTGGACCCCCATACCCACCTGGTGTGGGCAGAGGATCGAGCCGGTGAATTTGACCTGCGATTGCAAGGCAAATCCTACATGGAAATCCTGAATGCGGGTGGGGGAATCATATCCACGGTTCGGGCAACGAGGGAAGCTTCTCTTAAAGACCTTATCAAACAAACACGAAAGCGTGCCCATCAGGCATTTTCTCACGGCACGACAACCATGGAGGTCAAAACGGGATATGGTCTGACTTTCGAATCCGAGCTTAAACAACTTCAAGCAATTCTCGAGCTCAATGAAGAAGGCCCCATAGAACTCCTCCCCACCTTCATGGGAGCGCATGCTGTACCGCCAGAATACAAGGGAAGAACTGACGCATATGTTTCACTGGTCTGCGATGAAATGATCCCGGCTCTTTACCAATGGTGGCAGGACCATTATCCACAGCGTGCACTGCCCTTTGTGGATGTGTTTTGCGAAAAGGGCGTTTTTGATCTGGATCAATCCCGTCGAATTTTACAGACAGCAAAAAATTCGGGCTTCCCTTTGAAAATCCATGTTGATGAGTTTGAGAGTTTGGGTGGGGCGCGATTGGCAGCAGAATTGGGTGCCGTATCCGCTGATCACCTGGTGAAAACGCTGCCTGAGGATATTGAAGTCCTTTCAAAATCAAACACGGTCGCGGTTTCGCTGCCCGGAACGCCCTTTGGGTTGAATGAAGATGAATACACACCTGCAAAAGCACTCATCGAAAAGGATGCGATTTTGGCACTGGCGACGGATGTCAACCCGGGGACAAGCTGGTGTGAATCGATGCAGTTCATTCTTGCCTTAGCCTGCCGGAAATTAAATCTGACGCCTGCCCAGGCGATCGCAGCCGGGACCATCAACGCAGCAGCAGCATTAGGTCAGCAGCACCGTATTGGCTCAATTGAGATTGGTAAGCAGGCAGACCTGCTCATACTCGATGTAGATGACTATCGGCATCTTGGGTACCGTTTCGGCATCAATCTTGTATCCACTGTTATTAAACAGGGCAGTGTTTACCCGGTCAAGTAAACATGCCTGGATTAATCCTTTAACAGATATGGATCAATGATGAGCGAAATGGTAAAAAACATTTTCACAATTATTGCTGCAGGCTTGGTTCTGCTTGCAGGAGTATTCATTTTAAGATTTGTGGTCAGGCTCGCATGGAAGTTTGTGCGAACCGCCCTGATCATTTTGTCTGTAATGATCATTGCGGGTTACTTTTTCGGAATTTTTGATATATCCTTTCAAGAGATTGGCATAAAAGGATTGCTCCCGTAAATGCAAAAACTCACCATCGAAGAAGCGCGAGGCTGGTACCAGGATGCAGATCCAGTCCATGATTTTGACCATGTCTTGCGTGTCTATCGCGTAGCGACGCGAATCGCAAATGCTGAGGGCGCTGATTTGGAAATTGTACAGGCTGCAGCGCTGCTGCATGATTCACGGGGGAGCGCACCGGGTGTATCAGGAAATGCCCGGGCAGAGCACCATATCGCTTCAGCAGAATTTGCCAGTGAAGTACTGAGCGCAAAGGGATGGCCTGAAGAAAAGATTAAAGCGGTTCAACATTGTATTCGGGCACACAGGTTCCGGGGTAAAGAAGATGCACCTGAAACCCTGGAGGCAAAAGTTCTATTCGATGCCGACAAGCTGGATGTTCTAGGTGCGATTGGCGCTGCAAGAACGGTGGCATATGCCGCCCTGGATAACCAGCCGGTTTATGCTGAACCCTCCCAGCAGTTCTTAACGACTGGGCTCAAAGAACCAGGAGAACCGCACTCCTCATACCATGAGTTTTTATTTAAATTGCGCAATGTCAAGGATCGCATGTTTACAAAAACAGGTAAAAACCTGGCTGAAGCTCGTCATGCCTACCTGGTCGAATTCTTCACCCAGCTTACCGCTGAAGTGCGCGGCGAACGATGAACAGACAAAGCTGCTGACTTTGAGCTACAATAGTCCATAAGCATAAAAATAGTTATACTTAGGGTATGCACAGGAAAGCTGACCACAGGAGTTCTGTTGGATGAAAATTTGCTTTGTTCATGAGTACTTAATCGATTATGGGGGCGCCGAGCAAGTCCTTAAGGGACTTCTGGAAATCTGGCCAAATTCGCCCATTTTTACACTGATTTTTGATCCAGATGGGAACTGCAAGGAGATCATCCAATCAACAGAAGTCAATGGATCATTCCTCAATAAAATGCCCTTCGCCAAGCGTAAACACCGCGCTTATCTTCCCTTGATGCCCCTGGCAGTCGAACAACTGGATCTGTCGGGTTATGATGTGGTCATATCAGCCAGTCATGCCATCGCCAAGGGGGTCATCACCAGCCCTGACCAATTGCACATCGGTTACATCCATACCCCCATACGATATGCTTGGGATATGCAGAAGCCCTATTTAGAGCATGCCGGACTGGATAAAGGCTTGAAAAGTTTTCTCACTCGCGCTTTATTGCATTATCTTCGGATTTGGGATATGCGGACGGTACCAGGGGTGGACCATTACATTGCAAACTCTAAATTCATCGCCCGAAGAATCAAAAAATTATACAAACGGGATGCGGAAGTTATCTATCCGCCTGTGGATATCAGCCGGTTCAATATCAGGTCAGAAAAGGAAGACTTTTATACGACCATTTCACGCCTGGTCTCGTATAAAAAAGTGGATCTGATCGTGCGCGCGTTTAACCAGATGCCAGAGAAAAAACTGGTGGTTGTCGGTGACGGTCCTGAGCTAAAAACCCTGAAGAAGATTGCTTCCGATAATATTACCTTTTTAGGGTTTCAGGATGACAGTGTTGTTGAAGATATACTGCAGCGAGCCAGGGCTTTTGTCTACGCAGCAGAGGAAGACTTCGGCATTGTCCCTGTTGAGGCACAGGCTTGCGGCACCCCGGTGATCGCCTACGGCAAAGGCGGCGCCCTGGAGACTGTTGTCCCTGGTAAAACTGGCTTCTTTTTCCCTGAACAAAGCCCGGAAGGGATCATTGAAGCGGTCAACGCTTTTGAAAAATCTCTGCATCTTGATCCATGGGCAATCCGGAAAAATGCAGAAAAGTTCAGTAAAGCACGATTCAAAGAACAAATGGAAGCCTTTGTTGAAGAGAAGGCGGCGCAATTTTTTAGCCAGATCAACAATCCGGGGCAAATGTGAACATGAAATTATTTCCTTTATCCATCATTTATTTTTTATAAGCCTGAAAGACAAAGTAGGATAGAGAGATCAATGGCAAAAAATCAAAATAGGAAAATTCGAACCACCCTTTTGGAGAATCGAAGCAGTATTGTAAATGCTTTGTTAATCCTGGTTGATATTTTAACCCTCAGCCTGGCAGTCTTATTCTCTGCGCTGATTCGATTGCTGCTTGTGCCAATCATGGGCGGTGCAATCAATTGGCCCTTGATCATACAGGGACTTGGGTTTTACATCCTCTTTGCAATCTTGCTGGCATGGATCAATGGGCTTTACCCGGGATTTGGCCTTGCTGCCGTCCATGAAATGCAAAAGGTATTGTATGTGGTCAGCCTTGCCTCTGTCTTTTTAGGCGTGTTTCTATTTTTACAGCAATTGGGTATGGCCTATTCCCGATTTGTCTTCGTACTGACATGGTTCTTATCCGCCTTATTGATGATGTTGGGGCGGTTTGGTTTGCGTAACCGCTTGTCCCGTTATGCCTGGTGGGGCATCCC
>LGHA01000116.1 GCA_001508595.1 Anaerolineaceae bacterium 46_22
TATCTGCCGCTGGGTGCCCTCCCCACAATCAACGAGAAAGCGAAATTCTTCATGCTGAACCAGTAACGAAGATAAGCCGCGATGCACGGACGGTGCCGAGGCTGAAGTGCCTAAAAATACAATTTCAAACAATAGCGTCGCCTATTACTTCAGTTATTATTCTTTTCCAAAGCCAGCAATCAGGCGCATCAAACCCAAAAGCCCCAAACCCACCTGGATGCCTTCCCCTGCGGTAAGCTGTGGTTTTTCGTTCTCTTCTTCAGCCCGACTAATTAACAAATGTGCAGAAACAGCCCCCGCAAAAGCGCCAATGATTGTGCCAAGAACCATTGTTTTTGTCTTTGACTTTTTATCCATTTTTACATCCTTTAAATTTATTTTGGTTTTGTTTAATGACAACAATACTTATTTATAACCCGAAGGTCAGAAAATATCGATTATTTTCGTTTCAGCCCCAACAATGATCTGAAAAAGCCGTTCACGCCTGCCTTAACGGACCTGGCAGAGACAACAGGGCTGACCATCTTTCTCGTCGCTAAATTGATTCGGGCTGTTATCAAACCCGCATACTGCTGTACCAGGTCTGTATAAAATGGCAAGATGTTTAGCAGCTTTGCCATCAGGAAGATCATAGCAGCAAGGACCAATGTGCCGAACAATGTAAACATGATAACCGGCAATATCAACCAGATGCTCGAGATATCTGCCCATTGAGACACGGAAGCGCCTGAAGATGTGCCAGAAGCGGTCAGGATCACAAAAACACCCGCAGCAATGATCAACAAGAAACCGAAAATAATCGGGACCAATATTTGCCAGGTTCTGTCTCGTTGATGACGGTGTATGCTGGAACTTGTACGGCTTTTTTCTGTGGTTATCATCATTTCTTCATTCATAAGCTTTATTTTAACATGAGTTGCGCTGTTAACCAAAACATTCCATAGGATTCAAGAAAATCCCTCAGGATTTAAATTTTTCACCGACCTTATACGCACTTTCCACAAAGGTCTTCATTAATTTAAATTTTATTGTATAATTAG
Organism: Anaerolineaceae bacterium 46_22; assembly: GCA_001508595.1. Classification (GTDB taxonomy): domain Bacteria; phylum Chloroflexota; class Anaerolineae; order Anaerolineales; family Anaerolineaceae; genus Brevifilum. Next base: position 1,041 of record LGHA01000116.1, read on the forward strand.
TTTCAAGAATTAAGTTGAAAGACTTATTTGAAAAGAAAATATGTTCATCTGCCGCTCTGTAAATTGCAGTTGCGGTCAAGATATCAAAAAGAATCGTACGAAAATTTTTCGCCGGCATCCTGCCTGGCATTATTATTACCGATGACATTTATGCTGAAGGGTAAAGGTAACACTGATATAGAAATAATACCTGAGCTCAATCAAGATCAGTGTCAACCAAAGAGTACGGGAAAGAAATGGTCAATTTTTCAACGTAATTTTTCTTCGACCATTCAAATTTGTTTATCCATTGAACATTCTGGATAGGCAAAGCGATCCTATACATGATTTAAGCCAATAAGGAATTCTTGTAGATATTACGGCCGTAGCTGCTTGGGCATTGCTACGGCTGTCTTTGTTTTAAGGTTAAGTTGATGGAACGGGAAATTACAGCGATTAAAGCGCAAAAAAGAAACCCGCAGCGGGTCAATATTTATCTCGATGGCGAATTCGCCTTCGGACTCTCACGGTTTGTCGCTGGTTGGTTGGAACCTGGTCGCAAGTTAAATGAAGCGGACATAGAAAGACTCCAAGAACAGGATACTTTCGAGGTGGCTTTTCAAAAGGCTTTGCAATTTATCAGCTACCGCCCGCGATCCGTTGATGAAACCAGAAAACGCTTGTCGGAAAAAGGGTTCAGCGATGAGGTGGTCGAATCCACCTTACAAAAATTGCTGGACAAACATTACCTGGATGATCTCGACTTTGCTCGACAATGGATTGAGAACAGAAATGAATTCCGACCACGCGGTGACAGGCTGTTAGCGTACGAACTCCGTCTCAAAGGGGTGGCAGACCAAGAGATAACACAGGCACTTGATAAATTCAGCGGTGACGAGAACGACTTAGCATATAAAGCCGGCATAAAAAAAGCTGAGAAATGTCGCCAGGACACCAAATTAGATTTCCAGAAAAAAGTCGGCGGTTTCTTAAGCCGCCGGGGATTTCACTACGGTATTGTAAAACCAACAGTGGGACGTCTCTGGGAAGAATTTGGGGCAGCTGAAGGGTCAACGCGCCTGGACGATACTGGAAAATGGAGCGAAATTAATGAATAACCCAATTAACAACCCAATAATAATCATCGTAATAAGTTTTATAGCACTGGCACTGGGTGGGGGCATCGGATACATCATCAAACAAACCCTGGTGGAAAACAAACGAAAAGCACAAAATCTAAAAGCCGACCATATCATTACCGAAGCACAGGAAAAAGCCCGTGAAATCCAATTAGAAGCAAAAGATGCTGCGCTTCAAATCACACAAAAGGCAGAAGAGGATATCAATCGGCGACGTGCTGAACTCAGCAGAGAGGACGATCGACTTCAGAAACGGCGAGAAGAATTGGATCGACGTCTGGAAAAATACGAGGAACGCGAAAGCAGGCTCAATAAACGTCAATCCAGCATCGATAAACGTGCCAATGAAATCGACCAGAAATACGACGAGATCCTGGAAGAACTGCAGCGCGTTGCCCAAATGACCACGGATGAAGCACGAGAGGTGCTTTTGGCTGAAACCGAAAAGGAAGCCAGGGCAGATATGGCTCGCATTATCCGACAGATCGAAAGCGAAGCCAGGGAAAAAGGCAATATGCGTGCAAGAGAACTGATTGCCGATGCAATTCAGCGCGTTGCCTCAGAAAGAGTTGCTGAAGTGACCACCTCCGTTGTCAATCTGCCCAATGAAGAAATGAAAGGTCGAATTGTCGGTCGGAACGGTCGAAACATCCGGGCATTTGAACAGGTTTCAGGCGTCGATGTGATTGTCGATGATACACCTGAAGCGGTCACCGTATCCTGTTTTGACTCCGTTCGGCGTGAAGTCGCCCGACGAGCATTGCAGCGGTTGGTAATTGATGGTCGGATCCACCCTGCAAACATTGAGAAGATCCTCAATGACGAGAGCGAGCAAATGATGGAGGATATCGAAGAGGCAGGTGAACAGGCATCCTACGATGCTGGTGTCGCCGGCTTGCATCGAGAGATTCTGAAAAAATTGGGGCGCTTGCAATTCAGGACCTCTTATGGACAGAACCAGCTTGCACATGCTGTTGAAACCGCCAAAATTGCCAGCGTAATCGCAGCCGAGCTCGGTGCGAACATCGAAATCGCAAAAGCTGGCGCTCTTTTGCACGACCTTGGTAAAGCCATGGATCACAACACCGAGGGAACCCACGCTCAAATTGGTGCAGAATTTGCCGCAAGACACGGCGTCAATGACAAAGTTGTCAACATCATCGGTTCCCACCATCACGAGGTCGAGCAGGAATCTGTTGAGGCTGTGATCGTAGAAGCCGCAGATGCAATATCCGGTGCACGACCCGGTGCTCGCCGGGAAGACCTGGAGCAGTACATCAAACGCCTCCGGTCACTTGAAAACATCGCCAACAGCTACGAAGGTGTTGATCGCAGTTACGCCATCCAGGCTGGACGCGAAGTTCGCATCATCGTCAAACCGAATGAGATTGACGATGTGGAAGCCAATCGCATGGCAAAGAATATTGCCCAGCAAATCGAAGAGACCATGCAGTACCCCGGGCAAATCCGCATCACGGTTATCCGCGAAAGCCGGGCGACAGAATACGCAAAATAGAACTGTTTGCAAGCAAACACAGGCTGTCCGCAGAGGGCAGCCTGTTTTGGTTTAAGAAGGAACTAGGTATTGGGAATCAGGTACTAGGAGTAGGTCTAAGTGAGTGGGTCTTGGTGAGTGGTTTTTGGGTATTTAGAAAATCTGTCATTGCGATAAGCTGAATACATTCAAGGGTATCAGCTTAGTGCCATACGGCAGTAGCCGTAGGCTTAGAAGCGAAGAACTCTCAGAGAGTTTTTAATGGCAATCAGGTATGAGGTAATAGTAAAAATTTTTTGTCGTTGATAGCGAAGCGAAGCAATCTCTGAATAGCCAGAAAAAAATCAATTTTAAATTTTGACCCCAAATTGAGTTTAATGAGTCTACTGAAAAAAGGGTGTGCTCTGTTTGAAAGTGGGGCGTCTTGTGTCATTTTTATGCTTTTTTGATGGTTCAATCCCATAAAACGCG
>LGHA01000117.1 GCA_001508595.1 Anaerolineaceae bacterium 46_22
CGTTCAGAGCTGGCAAAAGATGAGCTTCATGAGGTACCGCTGGACTTTTGCGGTGCAGACACCCAGGGTGCCATTGGGTATATGTTCCAGCAAGCCCTCTATAATGAATTCAAACATCGTGGGATCAATAAAGTTGCCGCGACGGTGGTCACCCAGACCCTCGTAGACAAAAACGATCCCGCCTTTGAGCACCCCTCCAAACCCATTGGCACCTTTATGGATGAAACCGTTGCAAAAACCCGTGCAGAAAAAGATGGTTGGACGGTTGTAGAAGATGCCGGTCGAGGGTGGCGTCGTGTGGTGCCATCCCCCAGGCCGATCAGGATTGTGGAAGCTGAAGCCATTCACAACCTGCTGAACGCAGGTTTCAGCGCAGTTGGTGTTGGGGGCGGCGGAATCCCCGTTATCGAAGATGAAAACGGCGATTTGATCGGCATTGAAGCTGTTATTGACAAAGATTTCGGTTCAGCCCTCCTGGCAAAGATGATCGATGCAGACCTGTTCGTCATTAGCACAGCGGTTGAAAAAGTTGCGCTCAATTTCAATAAGCCAAACCAGACATTTTTAGATACAATGACTGTTGCTGAGGCAAAACAATACATCGAAGAAGGCCATTTTGCACCTGGAAGCATGCTGCCCAAGGTTCAAGCGATCATCCAGTATCTTGAAAATGGCGGCAAAAAAGCCCTGATTACCGATCCAGAGCACATAGGTGAAGCCCTTGACGGTAAAACCGGCACATGGATTGTCCCGTAAAAATTGAATTACCCGAAGGGCTGCTAAATCTATAACAGCAGCCCTTTATCTTTACACCATCAATAACTATGGTTGGGAAGTGATATGAAACACAAATTTTCTCACTATGAATGTTCAATCTGCGGTGCAAACTACAACCCCGGTGAAGTGACCTATACCTGCCCCAAGGATGGCGGTAATTTGAACGTGATCCTTGATTACGCAGAATTGAACAAAAACCTCACCCGGGATAAGTTTATGAATATCCCTGAAGCCTCGCTATGGCGCTACATAAATTTGCTGCCGGTGTTTGACCCGGGCGGTTTTGCCACACCCTTGCACCAGGCTGGGTGGACGCCGGTTTATCAGCCCAAACGATTAGCAAAAAAGCTCGGATTAAAACATCTCTGGATCAAGGATGAAAGCCCCAATCCAACCGCATCCTTCAAAGATCGCGCCAGCGCGATTGTTGTCGCAAGAGCACAGGAAATTGACGCCGAGGTGATAGTGGCAGCATCCACCGGGAACGCAGGCGCAGCACTGGCTGGCATGGCGGCAGCAGTCGGGGCAAAAGCTGTGATTTTTGCACCTAAAACTGCCCCACCCGCCAAAATCGCCCAATTGATCGTCTTTGGTGCGCAGGTGCTCCTGGTCGACGGCAATTATGACCAGGCGTTTGACCTCAGTATTGAAGCCACACAGAATTTCGGCTGGTATAACCGCAATACCGGTTACAACCCCTTCACCGCTGAAGGCAAGAAGACAGCTGCCTTCGAAATCTGGGAACAGGTCATTCGAGGGCTTCCTGAAACTGGAAAACCGCTGACGATCTTTATCCCTGTTGGTGACGGCAATATCATCTCCGGGGTCCACAAAGGCTTCAAAGACCTGTACGCCCTGGGCTGGCTGCCAAACATGCCCCGAATTATTGGCGTTCAGTCAGAAGGGTCGGCTGCAATTGCGAACACCTTCCACCAGGGTGACGAAGACATCAAACCTGTTCAAGCAACCACACTGGCGGACAGTATCTCCGTTGACCTGCCCCGGGATGGCGTCCGTGCCATCAGGGCAGCCCGAGACACAGGCGGCACTTATATTACCGTGCCTGACAGCGCAATCCTTGAAGCAATAGCTGACCTTGGAAGGGTAGGGATCTTTGCCGAACCTGCAGCATCAACAGCTTACGCCGGTTTGGTCAAAGCCCTTGAAGAAGCCGTTGTTCAGCCAGAGGATCCGGTACTGGTTTTGAGCACCGGCAGCGGCCTCAAGGATGTCAAAGCCGCCATGCAAGCGGTTACCGAAGCGCCGGTGATTGAACCCAGCCTGGAGGCTGTAAAAAAGGTACTCCAATGACAAAGCCAACTTTTAGCATCATTGCGCCCATTTTTAACGAACTTGAGAATATCCCCGAACTTTATCCCCGCCTGCGAGATGTGATGGATCAGACCGGGGAGCCCTGGGAGTTAATCCTGGTGGATGACGGTTCTTCGGACGGCTCGACGGAAATCATTCGTAAGCTGGCTGATAACGATGACCGCGTACGTCCTGTTATCTTTGCCCGTAATTTTGGGCATCAAATTGCTGTCACAGCAGGGATCGATTACAGCCGCGGCGATGCCGTTGTGATCATCGATGCTGACCTGCAGGACCCACCGGAAGTCATCCTGGATTTGATTGAAAAATGGCGTGAAGGCTACGAGGTTGTCTATGCCGTTCGGGAGGAACGCGAGGGCGAAACCTGGTTCAAACGAACCACAGCCTCCCTCTTTTACCGCCTGATCTTTAAAATCACCGATGTGAATATCCCATTAGACACGGGTGATTTCCGCCTGATGGATAAAAAAGTTGTCGCGGTCATGCGGCAAATGCGTGAAAAGCATCGTTTCTTGCGCGGCATGTCCGCCTGGGTTGGGTTTAAACAAGTTGGAGTAAAATACAAACGAAAACCCCGCTATGCAGGTGAGACAAAATATCCTCTAAACAAAATGATCAAGCTGGCTTTAAACGCGATCACCGGTTTTTCGTACTTCCCCCTGCAGCTCGCCACCTATATCGGTTTTATCGCGGCTGGCTTGAGCGTTCTGGCTATCCCGATCGTGGCGATCTTACGCCTGACCACCGGCACAGTCTTACTGGGTCAGGCAACCACACTGATCATCGTGCTGTTCCTGGGCGGCGTGCAGTTGATCGCCCTGGGTATCATTGGCGAATATATCGGTCGGATCTATGATGAAGCTAAAGGAAGACCTTTGTATATTATTGCCGAAGCGCCTGAAAAGCCGAACGATATTAAAGAATAATTGCAAGATATTGAACGATTTTCAATAAAAAAGATATAATTACACACTAAATTTTTTACAAGTTACCAAGGAGTTTTCAATGACCAAAATCGACTTATCAGTATATCCGGATCGCCTTGAGCGAACCGTCAAACGTGCACGAGAGCGCAACATCATCATCCCTACCTTTGAACAGCAGCTGGATCCGAGCAAGGTTCCGGCAAAAATCAAAGAGGAGTTGAAAAGCATTGGCTTATGGGACCTGCATCCACGCAACCTGTTCCGCATCACCTGGCACAATGAACCCAAGCCCCATGGCGGACTCTTCGGCGGACTGAACTACATGGAATTCCCCAAGAGCCTGACGGGGACACCTGCCCGAATTGTCGCCCTGGAAGGAAAATGGTTCCCAACTGGCGCACATAAGGTTGGTGCTGCCTTTGGCTGTCTTGTTCCACGGCTGGTAACCGGACAATTTGACCCCACACAGCAAAAGGCTGTATGGCCTTCCACCGGCAATTACTGCCGCGGTGGTGCCTTTGACTCAGCCTTACTGGCTTGCGAATCCATCGCCATCCTTCCTGAAGAAATGAGCAAGGAACGCTTTGATTGGCTTGCTAGCATCGCTGGTGAAGTGATCAAAACACCAGGATCTGAATCCAATGTAAAAGAAATATTTGATAAGTGCTGGGAATTACGTGCTTCAGGCGAAGACTTGATGATTTTCAACCAGTTTGAGGAATTCGGAAACCACCTCTGGCATTATTACCTGACCGGCAAAGCCATTGAACGAATGTTTAATGAGATTGCTGGATCAAAGGACAGCTATTGGGGCGTTGTTTCCGCCACCGGTTCTGCCGGAACCATTGCGGCAGGGGATTATTTGAAGAAGGTCTTCCCGGGCAGCCATGTTGTCGCCTCGGAAGCTGTGCAATGCCCGACGCTTTTATACAATGGATTCGGTGCGCACCGCATTGAGGGCATCGGTGATAAACACGTCCCATGGATCCATAACGCTCGAAATACGGATACCGTGGTAGCCATTGATGACAATGCCGTCGTCAACCTTGCCCGCCTTTTTAACGAGCCTGAAGGACATGC
>LGHA01000118.1 GCA_001508595.1 Anaerolineaceae bacterium 46_22
ATTGAAAGCACTTTAATAACCTTATTAATGGGTACACCCGAAATTCATTGGATATTTGAATATCGGAATAACGAAAGTTGTTTTATTTTTGACGACCAACCTATCAAAGAAACCCTTGAAGGGATCCCACTATCAGAACCCGCGGTAATGAGATACATCCGCGAGATGATAGAAACCGGCATCCAGGAGGTTCACCTTTCTGGAATAATGGAAGCTACACATTAAGTCAATCGAACTAAATTAACAGGAGAAATAATATGCCCAGTGTAAAATCATTAGATGATCTCAAGAAAATTCGCGAAGATGCACTCAAAAAGCAGCAATTAAAAGAAACCTCAGGTAAAACAGAGGTGATTGTTGGCATGGGAACTGTTGGTATTGCAGCTGGCGCTCGCGAGACTCTGAAAGCAATACTTGACATAATTGAAAAAGATAACCTGAGTGACATCATTGTTCGCCAAACAGGTAATATTGGCCTTGACTCATACGAACCCATTGTTCAGGTCATTCTCCCTGGCGAAGAAAAAGTATCCTATGGGAAAGTTAACCCCGAAATGGCTCGCCGTATCATGAAAGAGCATGTTTTGGGTGGCGAAATCGTAAAAGATTTTCAAATCGAAGGATAAATTTTCGAATTACTGATGGTATCTGGAAGGTAATTTATGGCTTATTTCCGTTCACATGTTTTAGTATCTGTCGATCCTGTATGCGTGGAAAAAGGCGCATATGAATTGATCGAAACTCTTCAGGACGAACTTGTCAAACAAGGACTGGTTGAAGAAGTCCAGGTTCTTGAGACTTCAAGGATCGGTGATCCTGAGACAGAAGGTCTCGATTTAATGGTCTACCCTGAGGCAGTCCATTACACGAAGTTAACCCTCGATGATGTTCCTTTTTTGGTTGAAGAACAATTTTTAAAAGGACGCATCGCTGAACAATACATTCGTGAGACAAAGCGAGTCATAGATGAAGAACTATCCGCACCTAAAACTAAAGAGGTCCGGATTGTTTTGAAAAACATAGGTGAAATCGATCCCCTAAATATTGAGGATTACATCGCCCGGGATGGCTACATGGCGCTTGGAAAAGTGCTCACAGAGATGACCCCGGAAGAAACAATCCAGGAGGTTTTGGATTCTGGTCTGCGAGGTCGCGGTGGTGCTGGCTTCCCAACAGGACTCAAATGGCGCTTCATTCGCAATGCGGTAGGCGAACAAAAATACATGCTTTGCAACGCCGATGAAGGTGACCCGGGCGCATTTGCAAACCGTCGTGTTCTTGAAGGTGACCCTCATTCTGTTGTTGAGGGGATGATCATCGCCGCTTACGCAGTTGGCGCATCCCAGGGATATATTTACTGCCGTGCAGAGTATCCCATTGCGGTTAGAACAATGAAAATCGCCATTGAGCAAGCACGAAATTTCGGTTTACTCGGTGACAATATCCTTGGCAGCGGTTTTTCATTCGATCTTGAAGTCCGAATGGGTGCAGGCGCATTTGTTTGCGGTGAAGAAACGGCTTTAATGGCTTCTATTGAAGGCCACCGTGGCGAACCCCGCCCACGTCCCCCATTCCCGGCGCAAAAAGGTCTTTGGGAACAACCCTCAAACATCAACAACGTTGAAACCTATTCAAATGTTCCGCAAATCATCCTTAATGGGGCAGAATGGTTTGCCAACCTTGGCTACAATAAGAGCACCGGAACGAAAACCTTCTCAATGGCAGGCGATGTAAAAAATACAGGCTTAATCGAAGTACCCTTTGGCATTACCCTTCGTGAGATCATCTATGATGTTGGGGGCGGCATTAAAGAAGATAAAAAGTTTAAAGCTGTGCAGACCGGTGGTCCCATGGGCGGCTGTTTGCCTGAAAAACTCCTTGATCTTCATATGGATTACGAAGCCCTCGCAGAAGCAGGCTCAATCCTTGGCTCAGGCGGTCTTGTCGTCATGGATGAGGACACCTGCATGGTGGATATCGCCAGGTTCTTTATGGAGTTCACCCAGGATGAAAGCTGCGGCAAATGCACGCCCTGCCGGATTGGTACAAGACGCATCCTCGAAATCCTCACCAGAATTTGTGAAGGCAAAGGTAAGCCCGACGACATCGATACCCTGCGTTATCTTTGTGACCAAATCAATGAAAACAGCCTTTGTGGATTAGGCAAAGGTGCGCCGAATCCTGTAAAGAGCACCCTCGAGCACTTCCTCGATGAATATGAAGCGCATATTTATGAGAAACGCTGTCCTGCAAAGGTCTGCAAATCCTTAATTCGGTTTGAAATTATTGAAGGGCTCTGCACGGGATGTACACTCTGCGCCCGGAACTGCCCGGTGGATGCAATTTCAGGTGAGCGCCGCCAAACACACGTGATCGATCCCGATATTTGCATCAAATGCGGTATTTGTGAACAATTATGCCAATATGATGCGATTGAAATAAAATAGTATTGTCAATAGAGACCACCACATAGGAGTAAGAATATGGCAACCGAAGTCAAAGAAGGGCAGGATATCCGCAAAATGGTGCGGACACTTGTCCAAAACCATGGTGATGAAAAGGCTGAACTCATCCCAATCCTTCATGAAATCAATCGTGAATTGGGGTACATCTCCGATGAAGCAATCAAAGAACTCAGCAAAAAGATGAATCTCCCCTCAAGCCACATATATTCTGTCGCAACTTTCTACCGGATGCTTTCCACAGAACCCCGGGGGCGTCATGTCATTCAATTTTGTGAGAGTGCACCCTGTCATGTTACCGGAGGGCGCCTGGTCTGGCAAAAACTCCAAAGAGAGCTGGGTTTAGAAAAAGGAGAAACAAGCCAGGATGACAAATGGACCCTTCTCACAACAAGCTGCCTTGGCTTGTGCGGCGTTGGTCCAGTCATGGTTATCGATAACGACATCTATGGAAACGTGACACCCGAACAGGTGCCAGGTATCCTCGAAAATTACGAGTAGGAGGCCTTTCGTGAAAACAACACGTTCAATGGTATTGGTTTCAAGTGATCCTGAAAGTTTGGATCGTGGCGCCCTGGATGTTTTCAGCACTCTCCAAAAACAAATTACAAAATTTGGACTCGAAGAAGAAATTGCCCTTTCAATGATCACTGACATCAGCAAACACGCAATGAGCCCGCTGATTTTGGTTTATCCGGATGCGGTCATTTACGGTCCAGTCACCACGGATGATGTTCCACGGATTGTAGAAGAACATCTTTATAAAGGTCGAGTCGTTGAAGAAAAACAAATCTCAGCATATGATCTTTCAGGACGGGTTGCATGGCTTTCATCCCGAAAAGGGACAATGCCAGCTGAAAATCGTATTGTCCTGAAAAATGTCGGCCTCATTGACCCCGAGAACATTGAAGAATACATCATCAATGAGGGATATGAGGCTCTCGGAACCGTGCTCAAAGAGATGACGCCCGACGAGACCATTAAAGTGATTAAAGATTCCGGTTTACAAGGACGCGGCGGCGCAGGTTTCCCAACGGGTCTTAAATGGCAATTTGTTAATGGCGCTAAGGGTAATAAAAAATACGTCATTTGTAATGCAGATGAGAGTGAACCGGGCACATTCAAGGATCGCCTTGTCCTGGAAGGAGACCCTCACGGCATCATCGAAGCCATGTTGATCGCAGCTTACGCAGTCGGTGCAGATGAGGGTTATGTCTATATTCGAGGTGAGTATGGCTTAGCCATCAGCCGAATGCAAAAAGCAATCCAGCAAGCTAGAGACTATAACTTGCTCGGAGAAAATATTTTTGGAACAGATTTTTCCTTTGATATCCACATTCATGCGGGTGCGGGGGCATATATCTGCGGCGAAGAGACTGCTTTAATCGAATCAATTGAAGGTAATCGCGGCGAACCACGCCCTAGGCCGCCTTACCCAACAACCGCAGGTCTTTGGCAAAAGCCAACCCTGGTCAACAATGTTGAAACCCTTGCAAACATCCCGGCGATCATTCGCAACGGTGGTGCCTGGTACAAAAACATTGGAACCCCTTCAAGTCCAGGGACAAAGGTTTACACTGTTCTGGGCAATGTCAACGTCACTGGTCTGATTGAAGTGCCAATGGGCAT
>LGHA01000119.1 GCA_001508595.1 Anaerolineaceae bacterium 46_22
CATCTTTTCGTCCAGGGGTTCGTCCACGCGTTCAAAGGTCTGGAAGTCCGGTGTGGGCAGGTCGTGGTAGGTCAGCACGCGCTTTGTCATGGGTTTATCAAGGCCTAACGCCAGGCACAATACCTTCGAACCGGTATAGGGAATCCGTAATTTCTCCAGGATAGCCGGCACCTGGGCTTCCCGGGCATCGCCAAAATGGCTTTCGCAAATATTAAAGCAGATATCGGGTTTAAACTTCCGCACGGTATCCACAACTGTGATGTCCCCTTCAAGAAACTCACAGGTATGTCCTCCTGACCGGATCGCTTCTACAAGGGCATCTATCGTCTTTTCGCTGTCCAGGTCATCCCATTGGTCCTGAGGCATACCATCCCAGTGCGGGGCGTTCGTCTTTAAATTTGCCAGTAACGCAACACGAAATTTTTTCATGATCTGATTTTGGTTTCTCCATAAGAAGGGAATTGATCAAAAATATTATAGCATTTTTCGAGTTCATTTTGAAGATAGGTGCATTGGTGATGCAGAAAAATGGCAGCCAGTTGGCCGCCATTAATTTCTTGAAAAGAGCCGAAAAAATTGAAATACAGGTTATTCCACCTTGACCATTTTGGCATCTTCTGCCCGGGCTTGCTTAATACCGCGGTCAATATCCACGCCGCGCAGCATAATGATCCCCATAACGAAGAAAATTACCAATGAAACAATCCCCCAACGCCCATCGCCTGTAAGTTGGGTGATAAGTGCCATGACAAAGGGACCAACAACCGTGTTAAATTTTTCGGATACGCTGAAAAATCCGTAAAATTCAGCCGTTTTACTTTTGGGCATTAACTGACCGACCAGCGATCGGCTGAGTGCCTGGCTGCCTCCCTGTACCATGGCAACGCCGAAGCCCAGTAAGAGGAAATGCCATTCCTCGGTCATAAAATATCCGAAAATAGCAACAAGTGTGTAGACCAATAAGCTGAGGGTGATCGATTTTTTAATGCCAAGTTTCTTTGAAAGTTTACCAAACAGGATGGAAAAGGGAGCTGCCACAAATTGTACCATCAGCAGCGTACCGATCAAAATCATCGTACCAAAGCCCAGGTCTGTGCCAAAGGCTACGGCCATGGTGATAATGGTGCCAATACCATTAGCGTAGACAAAGAAAGTCAACAGGAACCAGAAAAGATCACGAAACTTGGCGATATCTTTGAGTGCTTTGAAAAAGCGTCTAAAACCAACCGTCAGCACATTCTGCCCGATCTCACTGGCCTCAGCCATGCGTGCGGGTTCTCTCACACGCCGGAAGATAGGAATAGAGAAGACCGCCCACCAAACCGCCACGCTTGCCAGGCTCAGGCGCATCATCAACTTAGTGGCTTCCGTTTCATCCATATTGGGCAACAAGGAAGGGCCGAGGAAGATCATTGCGACGTTGATCAGCAGGAGTATGCCGCCCCCGATATAACCCATGGCATAACCCCGGGATGACACCTGGTCCAGTTCGTCTTCAGATGCCACATGCGGCAGCAAGGCATCATAAAATACCAGGGACCCTGCAAAACCAATCGTTCCCAGAATATAAAGAATTGATGCCAGCAGTTGATCCCCCGGTTGATCAACCAAAAACATCAATGCTGTACTGATCACGCCCAGTGCAATGAAGAAAGCCATAAACTTTTTCTTTGACCCGCGGAAATCCGCAATAGCGCCCAAAACCGGGCTGATCAATGCTGCGATCAGGCTGCCAATGGCAACCGTATAACCCCAGATGGAAAGGGCCCCTTCCAGGGCAATATAGGTGGCAAAGTAATTGGGCAAAATGGCGCCCATCACCGTGGTAGCAAAGGCAGAGTTCGCCCAGTCATACATCACCCAGCCAAATTGGGCACTTTTCTTTTCTTTTTGTTCCATTGAACACTCCTCATCTCCAAGTTGAATGGGTTAATTATATATCTGAATTGATATAGGAGGGAGAGATTATTTAGGGAAATTATTATGAAGTGGATAGTGAATGAGGAATGGTGAATTGAAAAATCTCTTCTTTAGTTTTGTGGTACTGAGGGTCCGATAATTCACACCTGAAGCCCCTCGCGGGTATAATACCAAGTTGCGCATTTGACAAAATAAATAAAACGTTTGTGCTATACTTAATGGAATGAGTGAAATTATGATGATGGCACGTGATAACCTGCGTGTGGTTGGCGCACGCGAACATAATTTAAAAAATATTACCGTTGAAATCCCCCGCGACAAGCTGGTGGTGATAACGGGTTTATCAGGCTCCGGGAAAAGCTCCCTGGCATTCGACACAATTTTTGCTGAGGGGCAGCGTCGCTATGTTGAATCCCTGTCCTCTTATGCCCGTCAATTCTTAGGGCAGATGGATAAGCCCGATGTAGATACCATCGAAGGGCTCTCCCCCTCTGTATCCATCAACCAAAAAGGCACTACCCACAATCCCCGATCCACCGTTGGCACAGTGACAGAGGTCTATGATTACATGCGCCTCTTGTATGCCCGTGTAGGTGTTCCTCACTGCCCGATCTGTGGACGCGTGGTTCAAAAGCAATCCGCCCAGGAAATCGTGGATTTTATCGAGAAACTGCCGAAAGACAGCCGTTTACAAATCCTTTCACCCCTTGTCCGGGAACGTAAAGGGACCTACCAGGCTGTTTTCGATGAAATTCGCAAAGCTGGCTTTGTCAGGGTCCGGGTGGATGGTGAAACCACCAGCCTGGAAGAGGATTTTGACCTCGATCGTTATAAGAAGCACACCATTGAAGCAGTTGTTGACCGCATTATCCTGCGAGAGCCGGAAAACGAGTCTGATGCCAAATCTGCCCGGACTCGCCTGACCGACTCCGTCGAGACGGCTCTGAAATTTGGGGATGGCTACGTCACAGTCCAGGTCCTTTCCGAAGACCCACCACGAGATATCCAATTTTCAGAATACCTTGCCTGCCCCGAGCACGGCAGCATCATTACTGAAATTGAACCCCGAACATTCTCCTTCAACACACCTCACGGCGCGTGCCCGACCTGCCAGGGACTTGGAAGCCGCCAGGAAATTGACCCGGACCTGCTGATACCGGACCCCTCGGTTTCCCTTCTGAACGGCGCGATTGTGGACGATGCCTGGAATGGACCCAAGAATGACGGCGGTTACTACTGGCAGATGCTGGAGGCTGTTGCCAGTGAACATAAAATTGATCTTGAAGCCCCGGTCGAAACCATCCCTGAGAAAAAGTTGAATAAGATTCTGTATGGTACAGGCGGTAAGGAATTAAAAGTTGAATTCACTGGTCGCAACGGTCGAAAGAGTTCCTTCAGAGCTTCTTTTGAAGGTGTGGTTAACAACCTGGAGCGCCGCTACCGCGAGACTAATTCAGAATACGTCCGGGGAAAGATCTCAGAGTTTATGAGTGATCAGCCCTGTCAATCCTGCGGCGGTTTACGGCTGCGTAAAGAAGCCCTGGCAGTGACCGTTGATGATAAAAATATCATCGAGGTTACCACCTGGCCTGTTCGCAAAAGCCTGGAATGGATTGACAAGTTATCAGGTGAGTCAACACCACTCTCACCGCGTGACAAGCTGATTGCAGAGCGGATTCTAAAAGAGATTCGTGCCCGCTTGGGTTTCTTGGTCAATGTTGGTTTGGATTATCTGACCCTGCAGCGATCCGCGGGTTCGCTATCCGGCGGTGAGGCGCAGCGCATCCGTCTGGCAACCCAGATTGGGGCACGACTGATGGGCGTTTTATATGTATTGGATGAGCCCTCCATTGGATTGCACCCGCGTGATAATGGACGCTTGCTGACGACCCTGGAGGGTTTGCGCGACCTTGGCAATACTGTTATGATTGTCGAGCATGATGAAGAGACCATCCGGCGTGCGGATTGGATTGTCGATCTAGGGCCTGGCGCTGGCGATCACGGCGGTGAAATTGTTGCAGAAGGGACACCTGAAGATATTATCAAACATCCTGACTCCCTGACCGGTGCTTATCTTTCTGGTCGGCTTTTCGTCCCAATCCCGGACAAACGGCGGAATGGGAACGGTAAACACCTGATCCTGAAAGGTGCCAGGGAGAACAACCTC
>LGHA01000120.1 GCA_001508595.1 Anaerolineaceae bacterium 46_22
AACATTAATGACAAGGATTACCGCCCAGGGGTTGTGCATGCCGTTATCAGCAATGCCAAAAATCAATTGATCGGTCCCGATGAATTCCCTGTTGAAAGTTATCGGGATGAGACGATCAAATCGATATATCAAGCCTATCAGGAATATCTTGTGGCAAGCAATGCCCTTGATTTTGATGATATGCTGCTGTACACGGCAAATTTACTTGAATCGAACCCCGACTTGCGAAAAAAATACAGCCAGCGCTTCCGTCACATTTTGGTGGATGAATTTCAAGATACCAACCTGGCGCAATATTATCTTTTGCATCACCTGGCTTCAGAACACCAGAATATCTTTGTGGTTGGCGATGAAGATCAATCGATTTATCGCTGGCGCGGTGCGGATTATCATAACATTCTGCGTTTCACAAAGGACTTTAAAGGTGCACAAAAGATCCTGCTGGAGCAGAACTATCGGTCAACACAAACCATCCTGGATGCCGCTGTGGCGGTGATTGATGAGAATGTCAATCGCACTAAAAAAGACCTTTTCTCTGACCGAGGGAAAGGGCAAGCGATTGTGGTTCATGAAGCCGGTGATGACCACGAAGAAGCTGAATATGTGGTGGATACCATTGCTAGAAAGGTCAGGCTGGGGGAGGCAAAGGAATCTGACTTTGCCATCATGTATCGCACCAACGCGCAATCCCGTTTGCTGGAAGAAGCTTTCCGCCGTGCTAATATGAACTATCGTCTGGTCGGAGCACAGCGTTTCTATGGAAGGCGCGAAGTTAAAGATATGATCGCCTTTCTTAAAGTGATCTACAATCCAAAAGACGAGGTCAGCCTGGCCAGGGTTATCAACCTGCCGCCGCGAGGGATCGGTGCAGTTACGCTTGAAAAACTCCAAACGCTTGCTTCTCGGGCAGGGAAAAGCAGCGGCGAGGTTTTGTTAAGATTGGGTACGGAAGCAGGTCGAGCTGATGAAGATTTCCTAGGTCGGGCTGCAGCACGATTGATACCTTTTGCAAATATGCTGCGTTCATGGCGAGAAAATTTGAATATCGTCTCTTTAACCACTTTGTTTGACCAGGTTTTATTGGACACAGAGTACGAGAGTTATATAAAAGATGACGGCGAAGACGAACTGGATCGCTGGGCAAACGTAATGGAATTACGAGGGGTTCTGCTGGAATATGAAGACCAGGACCTGGCAGCATTCCTTGAGACGATGGCACTGGTTGCAGACCAGGACACCCTCCCTGAGGAGCTTGACGCGCCAATTATGATGACGCTGCACACTGCAAAGGGCCTGGAGTTCCCGCAAGTGTTCATCATTGGGCTGGACGAACTTTATTTGCCTCACAGCCGCTCACGCGATGACCCTGAGGAGATGGCTGAGGAACGCCGGCTGTTTTATGTTGGCCTGACCCGTGCAAAAGACCAGCTGTATTTAGTACGAGCAATGCGTCGACGCAGCATGTATGGCAGCTATGAAACGACGCAGCCCTCACGCTTTTTAGAAGCCATACCGAATTCTCTGACCCGCGGAAAAATCACTTCAAGTATCATCCAGCGAGATACCTATGATTATCGCACCTACCAGTGGGACAACACCTATGGCCCCCCCAATCATCGTCAGCGTACAAATCCAGCGCCAAAAGCAGCGACGCAGCGGTTTTTTCCAAAAATGCGGGTTGAACATCCCGTTTATGGTGAAGGGGTTGTTCGAAACAGCCGTATGGAATACGGCGACGAAACGGTCGAAGTTTATTTTGAAGGCTTGGGGCTTAAGGCATTGGTGGCATCGATGTCCAGCCTGGAGGTTCTTGAGGATTGAAGTAAGGTTTTAAGCTTATGAAACCGAAGATCATCATCGGGATTTTCATGATATTTGTAATTGGGGTTGGTCTTGCCTGTCAATTGACCTCACCCACGCCTGCTTCCTGGTCCGGTACGCCGACCGCCAGGGCACGCGCATTAACCAGCACGGCCATTGCCCTGACCATCCCGGAACCAGACATTCTTGTAACCCCAACTGAGACCTTACAAGAGGATGTATTTACGCCCAGGCCTCAACCGACGGTGACAGCCGATGGACCCTGGCTGGTTTACCCGGCTCCGGGCGGCGCTGGTTTACATGCTTACGACATTGAAGCAAAAACGACACGTACGATAAATTTACCAGACCCTATCTATTTCGAAGATTTACGGAGCGGCTTATCACCTGATGGAAGGCAATTAATTATTCGCGCTGGCGCCCCCACAGAAACGGATGAGCTCGCGCTCTATAGTGTTGATGTGATAACCGGCGAAGTGACTAAGATAAGCCCATTATTGTCCTTGCTATTGCAGCGGAGAATCGTCAACCAGGAGGGCACATTAGCCTTTGATGTCCTGGAAGTGATAACAAGACCGGATGGCATTGCATGGTCCCCGGACAGCCGCTATCTTGCATTTTCAGCCGCGTTGGATAATCAGTCGAGTGACCTGTACGTCTATGATGCAATGAATGACCGCGTCAGCCGGATGAATGGTTTGCCCACGCATAATACCACCCCAATCTGGGGGCTTGACAGCAGTCGGTTGATCTCTCAGGAGCTTGGCAGAACCAGCAGCGGGGAATCTTGGCGTGCTGAGAATGTAACCGGGGTGCGGGTGCCGGAATTTGACAGCCAGAACACCTTTTATCTGCCAATTGCGGCAAGCCAGGAGGAAGTCTTTGTTGGCTGGTTGAATGCCCAAACCTTTGTCAGTTATTCATTAACTGCAGGTGGTCCCAGCACCTTAAGAAGGGTTAATGTTGAAAATTATGACTACTCAGTCATACAGCAGGGTGCCTTTGATGCCGTTGCGATCGACCCCATTTCACACACCATAGCGATGATCATGGGGTACCAGAGCGTACCGCCTCAGGGGAAGGTAGAGGGTGTTTATCTGCTGCGACCGGAAGATATCGATTTTCAACTTCAGAGAGGCGGGCTCTGGGATGAATTAAAGTGGGATTCTGGCGGCGTCTTTATGGCAAAGGGCTCACAAGGCTTGTTTGTGATCAGTCCGGATGGACAAAATATGATGTTGCCTGGAGAATCTTATGGCGATTTGTCCCCTGCTGGAAACTGGATGATAGCATGGGGAGATGGCGCACGTTTGTATCAACCTCCGAGTGAATACCCCCTGCAAACTTTAACAGAAAACCAGGTCGATGCGGTATTCTGGCAGCCGGATTCAAAAGCATTTTTCCTCCATACAGAAGGTGACCTGTATCACCTGGCATTTCCGAGCTTAAATTTTCAGCAAGTGGATGCTGGCTTGACGGCGGAGCAGCCTTTGATCATCGCCTGGATCCCTGAGAACGGTCAGGAATAAAGGTCCTTATTTGAGATGCTTATTAAAAACAGCTATAATTAGGTCGTTATGACAAAGCCATTAACACCGCCGAAAAAAATTGCAATTATGGGACATCCGGATATCCCTGAAGCACTCAAGGTGGCGAAAAACGTCCGCCAATTTCTTGAAGCCCAGGGGGTTAAGGCCCAGGCGGGATCGCTTTATGATGTTGGTTTTCGAGACTCCATTCAGAAAAATGAATTTGACCTGTTAATTGCCCTTGGCGGCGATGGCACCATGTTGCGAGCG
Source organism: Anaerolineaceae bacterium 46_22 (assembly GCA_001508595.1). Lineage (GTDB taxonomy): Bacteria > Chloroflexota > Anaerolineae > Anaerolineales > Anaerolineaceae > Brevifilum. The sequence goes on from LGHA01000120.1 coordinate 3,621, forward strand.
GGGCACTTATGTGCACCGGTGGATGTCCCTTTATTGGGCATCAATGTTGGGCATTTTGGCTTTCTTGTCGAATTGAATCGAAAAGAATGGCGGAATATCCTGCCAAGATTGCTGACTGGAGACTTTCGTTATGAAGAACGGATGATGCTTAAAGCGCACTGTGTTCGTGATGGCGAGGAAGAAACGATTTCGGATGTGATCAATGATGTTGTGGTGGCACGGGGGCAATATGTGCGCCCGATTGAGGTCGAAGCGTTTTTGGACGGGTCTTTTATTACTGGCTATGTTGCGGACGGCTTGATCGCCGCCACACCAACCGGCTCTACAGCCTATGCCCTTGCAGCAGGCGGTCCCATTTTACCACCCGAGATTCGTAACATTCTGCTCATGCCAGTCGCACCGCATCTTTCCATCGATAGGGCAGTTGTGCTTTCTGAAGGTGGAACCGTTTTCATCAGGGTT
>LGHA01000121.1 GCA_001508595.1 Anaerolineaceae bacterium 46_22
GGGGACATCCAGGGTCTCAAATTCCTGGATCGCATGGGCGCGCCCGGTCGCAGGTGATATATCGTGGTTGCCCGTCAATAAAAGGGTTTGGATGCCTGCTCGTGACAGCTGCATGATGCGTTTTCCCCATTCACGCTGATAAGTTGGCGCAGGAGAGCGATCTTTATAAGCATCGCCAGCAAATATTACCAGGTCAACTTGTTCGTCAATCGCAGCCTGAACGATTTCGTCCAGGGACTTGAGAAAATCCATCACCCGCATGGGGAGACCAGATTCGGGGTCATGGCGGCCATAATTAGCCATATCGATATGTGCGTCTGCAAAGTGTAGTATTTTGACCATTTTTTATTTATTTCTTGTTGCGATGTTGATTTTTATGTTGAAGCGTAAATCCCAAAACAAATTTTCAGCTAATGGTTACTTGCCGCCGGTGCAATTGTCTCGTGATTTTCTGCGGCATTTTTTTGTTTTTCTTGTTTTCTCTCCAACCGCTTTTCATCCAAAAGCTTCAGCTTGCGCGCTTGAATACTCGTGTTGATTAAGAAGTACAGGGTCATTAACAAAGCGATAAACCCGACAAATAAAGTATATAAGGTTGTAGGTCCAAAAATTGGCAGGTTGACCTTTGGATTCCCAATAAACAGCATGGTTGTATTTGCAAGGATTGCCAATACGCGGATCTCGGTTGGCCCGATTTTTGCGCTGGTGATATTAAATACCCCGGTGACATAGGTGATCAGGTACACCATGATCGAGACCAGCAAATAAGCGATGACACCCATACTCGCAACTGTTAGATCGACATAAGGGGAAATTCCTAAACCAATAAAAATGAGTACCGTACTGATGGCATCGACAAAATGGTCAATTAAGAAACCGAAACGCGGCCTTTCAATGTGTCTGTAACGTGCCAGGGTCCCATCAAGACTGTCCCCGAACCAATTCAAAACAAAGCCAAAACTAGCCAGGATCAAGAAATATTGGCTGACATTTGTAAGCGCATAGCTGATAAAAATCAGGATCGATGCAAAAATACCGATCCATGTCAGGACATCCGGCGTGACCCAGGCAGGCATATGCGCCGCAAGCCATTTCAAGGCTGGCCTTTCGAGAAATCCCAACAGGATATCATTTTCTCTCTTATGATTTTCGACTTTTGTCATTTTTTACCTTTCATTTTCTCATGTAGGGCTACACACCCATAAATTTTGGCCAAATTGGATAGAACATTGCCCATTGATTTGAATATTTCAAAATTATTTCTTCTGCTTCTTTCAGTACCCGGTTGGCGTTATGAATGATTTCTGTTTCAAGCTCTTCCTGAGGCTCCATCCAAATCGGGTCGGTTGCTTCAAGTATATACCTTCCCCCGGGTTGGGAGGTCGCTGCGACCACGATCACTGGCGCTTCAGCTTCCATCGCCATTCTTACGTAGGTCACAGGTAGATTTGCCTCATGACCAAAAAAGGTTGGCTGGTATTTATTTTGCTGACCGTCAGGATGCTGCCGCCATTTTGAAGCCGCTTCCTGGCTTGCCGAAAGGCACTCAGGGTCATTGGGGTTACGATGTTTCCCAGGCTCTCCCTCAACTGGTTCTGCATTTTATAAGAAGAAACCGGTTTAGGGTAAGAAAGCACCTGAACCTCAATATTATTGAGCGCCAATGCGTAGCCCATCAAATCAAAGTTGCTTAGATGTGGGCAAACAAATACAGAAGGCTGGTTTTTCTCGATTCGATCAAAAGCAATTCTTGCCTTGGGACTGAAATCCACAACTTCCTGGAGTCGGTCTGGCCTTGACAGGAAGTAAAAATAATCAAAAATGCAGTTTGAAGCGGAGCGAAAAACAATTTTAGGAAGCTCTGCAAGGTCTTCTTGGCTGAGTGATTGGTCTTTGATCACAAATTGATTAGCCCGGATTGCCCGTACCATTGAACTTTTCTTCCTGCGGCCTAAAATGGTGCCAATCCAGGAGGAAATTTTTAGACCCGTCTGTCGGGATAATACACGTCCCAGAAAAATTGCTATTTGGATAACAATTGATTGTTGAAGCAAATTTCTAAAAGTTATTGCGCGCCCTTTGTTCTTTTTCACGTTACAGATTCCGATGATTTTGATAATGTTGTTGATTCGCCATTTTATCTGAGACCTATATTCTACTTCAAATATAAAAAAACATTAAAGCTGTGCGGATTATGTGACATGACGTGATTGAATTATTATCCATTGCGAGATTTTTTCTTTGGATTATTCCATCATATTCCCATCGAGGGCTTTGGAGAGTGTCCAAGTGATGAGCTGAAAGAATTTGATTTATGGTATAAATGCAATTGAAAGTGATATAAGATCATGCTAATTTCCTGAAGATTTATTGTTAACTGCCTGTATAAAGGTTTGATAATGAAAATTGTTTGTATTGCAGCTTCATTTGTACCTTCGAACACCGCTAACAGTATTCAGGTTGTTAAAGCTGCTCATGCCCTGGCAGAAGTTGGTCATGATGTGTGTTTGATCGTGCCCGGGAACAACCCGGTATCCTGGGAGAATTTAAAAAATCATTATGGATTAAGGCAGCCATTTGAAATCCAGTGGCTCCATGAAAACCTGGCTTTCAAACGGTATGATTTTGCCTTCAAAGCTGTTCAGGCAGGGCAAAGGATGGGTGCAGAGCTGATTTATACCTGGGCCTTACAGGCGGCAGTCTTGTCCTTATGGCGAGGCATCCCAACGGTATTAGAGCTGCATGACCGTGTTACCGGACGTATTGGACCCTGGCTTTTCCGTCAATTTTGGAAAAGCAAAACAAAAAAACGTTTACTAACCAATTCAAAGGCGTTAAAGACGCGATTGATCTCAGATTTTGACCTTGCGACACATCAGGAAGAAATTCTTGTGGCGCCAAATGGAGTCGAACTGGAACGTTATGAAAACCTGCCTGGACCGGAAGAAGCCAGAAACCGTTTGGGTCTGGCGGCAGGGTTTACTGTCGGGTACACCGGGCATTTTTATGCAGGTCGGGGAATGCAGTTGATGTTTGACCTGGCAAAAGCCTTGCCGAAGATCAATTTTTTATGGGTGGGTGGTCAGCCTGAGGACGTGTCACTTTGGGAAAATCGCGCTAAATCTGCTGGATTGGCTAATTTATGTTTGACGGGATTTGTTGATAATGCGGCATTGCCGCTGTACCAGGGTGCTGCTGATGTCCTAATGATGCCTTACGAGCAGAAAATTGAAGGCAGCGGCGGTGGAAATTCGGCAGATATTGCCAGCCCAATGAAAATGTTTGAGTATATGGCTGCTGGGCGGGCGATCATATCAAGCGACCTGCCAGTCATCCATGAAGTGCTGGACGCTGCAACCGCAGTTTTTTGTCCGCCGCAGGAATTTGCATCCTGGAAAGAGGCACTGATTGAACTGAAAAATAATGAAGAAAAGCGTATTGAACTAGGCAAGGCAGCACGATCTTATTCTCAAGCGTATACCTGGAAAAATCGCGCAATAAAGGCACTGGAACGTTTTTAATTCGTTGGACTATGAATAAATCGGGATCAAACAAAAATCTGGGAATGTGGTTGGGGTTGGTTTTGATTTTAAGCCTCTTTCTCAGGGTGATGTTATTTGCGATCTATTCACCGGTTTCCTTCAGTGATACCGGCGGCTATCAACGATCTGCGCAAGCGGTCCTGAATGGCTTTGAAAATTACGACGGCACTCGCACCCCGGTTTACCCGATCCTTATTGCCCTGACAGGCTCAGAAAAAATGCTCTATATCAGCCAATTGTTTCTTGGGTTGGGCATAACGCTTGCCTGGTTCATCATTGGATGGAAGGTAAGCAGAAAACCTTTTATTGGTGCCCTTATTGCCTTAGCCCACACCCTGAACCCGGGTCAATTTTTCTTTGAAGCCAACCTGTTGACAGAAACGCTGGCAGCTTTCTGGTTGATTTTATCTCTGCTTGGTGCTAATTTTTGGCTGGCGGACAGGAAATACCATTCGACCTGGCTGGCACTGGGGATCGGCATTTCCACCTCCCTGGCAGCCCTGACACGACCGCAGTTTATTTTCATGCCCTTGTGGCTGGCGATTTTTCTGGCTTTTACGAGTCAGGATCGAACCCGCCGCTTTAATTTTAAGCCTTTTGTTGGGTTATTATTGCCAGCACTCGTGCTGATTGGTGGTTGGATGGCCTGGGTTTATTCACGGTATAACATCCTCAGCGTGACAACCATGTCCGGTTTTCACCTCGTTCAGCATGCCGGTTATTACTTTGAAGACCTTCCAGATGAATTTGCTGCAATTCGTGACACTTACATAGCCTTTCGTGACACCCGGCTTGACGCCTTTGGCACCCAGAGTAATACCATCTGGGAAGCCATCCCCGCGTTGCAGGAAGCCTCTGGCTTGAACTTTTATGACCTGTCGCAAACCCTTCAAGAATTATCATTGAAGCTGATCCTTACCCATCCGTGGCAATATTTAGAAAGAGTCCTCAAAGGTTGGTTTTGGTTCTGGCGGGCACCTGTTTACTGGCGTCAAAGTGCTTTTACTTTGCCAGGTATCTCAAACTTAATGGTGTTGTGGGTTTGGCTTGCAAGGGGTTTAATGGTATTGATGAACCTTGTTTTTGTTCTTTCCAGCATTGCAGCTTTGATTTCTAATCGCCTGCGACATTTTTTCAACCTGAGCTCATTTCACTGGCTTTTAGCTGGTACTGTTTGGATAACGTCCATATTCACATCTTTGCTTGAGCATGGTGAAAATCAGCGTTTTCTCATTCCCCTGCAAACAGCGGTCATTTTTTGGGCTATATGGATTATTTACTTCACATGGCAGGCACGGACGAGAAATCCTGGTACTGTAAGGGCTGTAAATTAATAAAAAATGGAAAAAAGAAGATGAAGAAAATAACAATTCACATCATTTTTGCAGTGCTTTCGAGCTTTGCTTTAGCATTATTAATGCAAGTGCTCTTGCCATTTGGCGATTTCTGGAAAGGTACACTCGCTGCATTTTATTTATTGTTTTTTGTGAGTCTTTTCCTTTACCTGGCATGGCGCCTTTTTGGAGGGGCAAAAAAACTTGCAGGGATGATGGTCCTTGCTTTTATTCTTCGGCTGGGACTGGGGATGTTCTTAACCTGGGGCTTGCCTCAATTTGGTTATGACGAAGCGCCGCAGCAAGCCGGCTTTGTGTTTCAGGATGCTTATCTCCGGGAGGGAAGCGCCTGGAATTTAGCCCAATCGAACGAGCCATTGACCAGGGCATTCAGTGATGATTACACTGCCGATCAATATGGGGGGCTTTTAGCACTGGATGCCTTTGTTTACCGTTATATCAGTCCGGATGCTTATCGACCTGCTTTAATTTTGATTCTTACTGCCGGTGCCATGGCATTAAGTCTGCCATTTTTGATGGCAGTGGTAAGGCGCAG
>LGHA01000122.1 GCA_001508595.1 Anaerolineaceae bacterium 46_22
CGTCAATGGGCGGGTGTATCGTGACAACAATCCAAATTTATTTGGCTTGATCGGTATTTATGCATTTGATGGTTATGAAGAATGCCCACCCTGGGTGATTGACCCGGAAAAATCCTACACAGCAGTGTTGGATACCAGTGCCGGCGAAATACAGATTTATCTCTTCGCTGATGTTGCACCTCTGGCGGTAAATTCATTCGTCTTCCTCTCGCAAGAAGGCTGGTACGATGGTGTTTATTTCCACAGGGTCGTTGAGGATTTCGTCGCTCAGGCGGGTGACCCATCTGGTTTAGGTGCGGTTAGCCCGGGTTACGCCTTTGATAATGAAACCGGGAATGGGCTGTCCTTTGATAGCGCCGGGGTTCTGGGAATGGCAAATGCTGGCGTAAATACCAATGGAAGCCAATTCTTTATTACCCTTGGACCGACAACGGATCTTGACGGCGGCTATACCATATTTGGTGAGGTCAAAGAAGAGAGCCTTCAAATCCTGGATGAGATTGCACTGCGTGATCCAAACACAGCAGTGGATTTTGAAGGTGCAACGATCATTAACGGAATTGAGATCATTGAAAATTAAGCGATAAGGGATTCGCTTTTTATGGAAGCTCGAGAAACGAACACTCGGGATTGGCCTACGAGATTAAGCCTGGGTCTGAGCGGGCTGGGGATAGCCTATTTTCTGATTCAGGCTTTAATTTTTGCATTCTTGTGGTTGTCGAATTTCAGCTCGGCTCAGGGCAGCATGGATCAGGTCATTTCCTTCGGTTTATTGATCTGGTCTTCAATCCTATCCGGGTTGATGCTGGTTCCTGTATTCTTATTAAGCTTAAGCGAGCTGCGCGGGCAAGCTCCCCCAGCGTGGCTGGTATCCAGGAAGACAACCTACCGAAAAAGTGTTCTATGGATTATTCCATTATGGCCGGTGATCGTATTGATCGGTTGGTTTGTTGCTGACCGCCCTTTGGCGGCGGCTTTTCTTTTAGGACCGATTAACCTCCTGGTCGCCGGTTTACCGATATTGTGGGTTTATTTATATGCCAGCAGGGGTTTAAAGCGAGGCATGCAGGTAAGGCAGTGGCGAATCTTTGGTTTCAGCCTGACCATCACACCCTTTATTGTCATCATTTTAGAAATCATCGCTATTTTGATTTTAGGCGGCTTGGGTGCCCTCTGGGTGTCATACCGTACATCTATTAACCCTTCTTTTGAAAGAGATCTGACATATTTGTTCAACCAGGCTTCAATCTATCAGAATGACCTTGATGGACTGCTTGAACTATTAAGACCAGCGATACTTCAACCGGGTGTCATTATGTGGGTGCTTGTCCTTTTCGCCGGCGTCATTCCAATTATTGAAGAAGTTATAAAGACCATTGCCTTATGGCCGATGGCAGGCAGAAAGATTACGCCGCAAGAAGGTTTTGTGGGCGGCTTATTGTGCGGGGCTGGCTTTGCTTTTATTGAAAACGTGATGTATTTCACAGTGTCGATCACAGCGATGGATTGGTTATTCCTGGCAATCGGGCGTGCAGGCACTGGTGTTTTACATATGCTGGCATCCGGGCTGGTCGGTTGGGGTTTGGCAATTGCCTGGCGAGATGGAAATTGGCGCTTCTTAACAGGGACCACTTTGTTAGCGATTGTGCTCCACGCGCTTTGGAACGCTGTAGCACTGATAACGGGTGTTGCTTCCCTGGGCATGCCGGATGCTGAATCAACAGTCTGGAAAAACCTCTTATACAGCTTGCCCACACTTATCATTTTTATAATTTCTGTTGTTGGTATAGTTTTAATCAATCGGCACTTTAGAAAACAAAATCATCTTAAAACTGCGGACACCGATCAGGACTCAGAAAATGAAGAACGGGTCAATCATTAAGGATCAAGAATCACAGCCCAGGTTTGCCAGGAGCATTCATTTATGAAAAAATACCCTTTATTAGAACCGATCCGATTTTTGGTCAGGACGCTGACTAAATTTAGGGTGGAAAATCAGGCGCGTATTCCAAAGACCGGTGGGGTATTAATTACCACCAATCACTTGAGCCTGCTGGATACCCCTATCCTCCTGACAATTACAGACCGGGATGACCTAGTAGCAATCATTGCGAAAAAATATCGGGGAAAGCCATTTTTCAAATGGGTGCTGGAGAAGGTTGGGACGATGGTCTGGATGGATCGGACAACAACCGACTTTGCTGCGATCCGAGAAGCCCTTGATCATCTTCGTCATGGTTCAATTGTGGGTATTGCACCGGAAGGTACTCGCAGCAGGGAATCAATGGGATTACTGGAAGGGAAACCTGGGGCTGTTTTGATGGCCGCGAGGGCTTCAGTTCCCATTGTCCCGGTTGGCATAATTGGTTCAGAACAAATCAACGCACATTTTCTCAAACTCAAACGCCCCCCTGTCACTGTTCGAGTTGGGGAGCCTTACGTGCTGCCAGAAATGGATCGGGACGATCGACAGGGTTGGCTTGCTCGCAATACCGACGAGATCATGTGCCGCATTGCCGCCTTGCTTCCGCCAGAATATCGCGGTTTTTATGAAGATCATCCTCGTTTAAAGGAATTGCTGGCTGAAGAGACGAAGTAGCAAATCGAATCTCAGCACATAATTCTGAGCCGTTCAATAATGGATGACTGATTATTTCACGGTGGTATAATCCAAAAATGTTACCCGATTTAGATTTAAACGATGTGATTCGAATGCGCAAACCCCATCCATGCGGGGGTTATGAGTGGCGTGTTGTGCGTCTGGGAGCGGATATTGGTTTGGTATGCCTGACCTGCGGCAGACGAATTATGCTTGATCGACGATCTCTCAGGAACCGGATGAAAACCATTGTGAGCAAAGCTGAGGCGAATGATGCCCAGGAATAATAAAGTACCTCACATAGTTTTTCTGTTTTCAGATACCGGCGGCGGACATCGCAGCGCTGCCCAGGCGATCATTGAAGCCTTGGAAATTTATTATCCCAACCAGGTTACGACTAAAATGGTGGACTTCTTTGTGGAATATGCACCGCCGCCTTTTGATCTGGCACCGGCAACCTATGCGCAAATGGGTCAAGTGCCTGAATTATGGAAACTTGGTTATAAATTGAGCGACGGCAAACGCCGCTCAAAATTCATTCAAGAAGTATTGTGGCCTTATATACGCAAGTCAACGGCAAATTTGTTAAAGGAACATCCCTGTGATTTATTCCTTTCAGTGCATCCAATTGTCAACACGCCCATCTTGCATGCATTGGAGGAAATTCCCATCCCTTATATGATTGTGATTACGGATATGGTGACCACCCATGCTTTTTGGTACAGCAAAAGAGCAAACCTGACCCTGACGCCAACGGAAGAAGCCCGAGAGAGAGGGCTCGAATTTGGATTGAATCCGGACAAAATCAAGGTGGTTGGCCAGCCGATAGCGGACCAATTCCGAAGGCCTTCAGCATCCAAAAATGAATTAAGGAAGAAATTCGGGTGGCCTGAGGATTTACCTGTTGTTTTGATGGTTAGCGGTGGTGAGGGCATGGGACCGATCGAAGAAACGGTCCGAGCGGTTGATGGGGCTGGGCTGGATTTGATGATGGTGGTGATTGCCGGGAGAAACCAATCTTTGAAGCAAAACCTGGAGGATGCAGTCCTTCAGACGCCCAATGAGGTTTTGGGTTTTGTGGAGAACATGCCAGACCTGATGAACGCCGCTGACATTATTGTCACCAAGGCTGGACCAGGGACGATTTCTGAAGCCTTTGTTGCGGGCTTACCCATTATCCTTTATTCCCGGATGCCGGGGCAGGAAGATGGCAATATTGATTACGTGGTTGACAAGGGATCTGGTGTTTGGGCACCGCGTCCGATGGATGTGGTTGAGACCTTGCGGTTATGGCTTGAGGACCCTTCTGAACGGCAAAGGGTAGCAGCGGTTTCAAAAAGCCTGTCACGCCCGGATGCATCCATGGATATTGCAGGTGAGATAATTAAGATTGTTAATAATCCACAAATCTGATATGATATTAAAGACAAATTATGCCGATATTAGATGACAGCATTTTTGAATTGTCGTATGGGGATTCACCTGGGTGGTTACCTTCGCCTAGGGGATGTCATTTGCCTGGAAGGGAACCTGGGTTCTGGCAAAACCACGCTTGTGCAGGGGATTGCCCGGGGGTGGGGAGCTTTGGACCCCGTTTCCAGCCCCTCATTTATGATTGTGAATGAATATCGGCGGGCAGACCAGGAACGCCTGTATCACCTGGATGCCTACCGTCTGAACGGCAGCATGGATGCAGACCTTCTGGACTTTGATCGCATGCTCAGCCAAGGACCGATTGTGATTGAGTGGGCAGAGAAGGTCAAGGGTGTTTTGCCGGAGTCTTATCTGTGGATTACTCTGAAATATACCGGGATGGAACACCGGGCAATGCGGCTGACATCCCAGGGCAAGCGTCATGAGAAGATTATTGACCAATTAAGACGAAAATTGTATGGAGATTTCTAGTGTTATTAGCCTTTGATACATCGACATCTTGGATCAGCCTGGCGCTTTATGATGGTGTCTTTATTCGATATGAGATGAGCTGGCAGAGCCAGCATCACCACACAGTTGAATTGGCGCCTGCGATACAAGCGCTTTACCGACATACGGAAACCACCAGTGATGATCTGACGGGCCTGGCTGTGGCAATTGGCCCCGGCTCATTTACCAGTTTGCGGATCGGTTTGGCAGCAGTGAAGGGCTTATCACTGGCTTTAAACCTGCCTGTGGCAGGGGTGCCTTCGCTGGATATAATTGCAAGAGCCCAGCCGCTAGATGATAAACAGATGATTGCCGTGCTTCAGGCTGGACGATCACGCCTGGCTTATGCCACTTATAAGGTTGAAAACGGCGCATGGCAAGCCCAGGGAGCACCAGCGGTGATTGATCCTAAAGAATTGGTTAAAATGATCAAAGAGCCAACATTGGTATGCGGGGAACTTTCACGGGAAGCACGTTCAATAATCGGTCGACGCTGGAAAAATGCCATCCTTGCCTCGCCATCTTTGTCCTTGCGTCGTGCCGGCTTCCTGGCAGAGATCGGCTGGGAAAGGCTGCAAAATGACCAGGCGGATGACCCCGTGACATTGGCACCCATTTACCTGAGCACGAGCAATTCTATTCCAGATTAAGATGCCTGAGAATCAAAAACAGGCGCAGCTTATTTTTCGTCCCATGACCACTTCAGATCTGGACCAGGTGGCAGCTGTTGACCGTGCTGCCTTTCCGACCCCCTGGCCAAAAGACGCCTTTCTGTATGAGATCAAACGCGGGCGGAATTCGGTTTGCTGGGTAGCAGAACAAGCGGAATCCGGCGGCGAAATCCAGGTTGTGGCATCGATTGTTATTTGGCTGGTTTTGGATGAAGCGCATATTGGCACACTGGCAGTCAAACCTGGCTATCGCGGCCAGAAAATTGGACAGAAACTTCTGGCTTTGACGCTCATAGAATGCCAGCGGCGGGGTGCACGACAGGCGCTGCTCGAGGTGCGCCAGAGCAACCATGCGGCACAAGCACTTTACCGCAAATTAGGTTTTGAAACCGTGGGTTTACGAAAGGATTATTACAAAGACACCCACGAGGACGCAATTTTGATGACTCTGGAAAGGCTTAACCTGGAAAACCTTGCCCAGCTGGCACAAGGCGGATAAGATTATTGAGGTTTGGAATTCTTGTAGGAGGTCATAGTGAACGCAGAAGCAGTACTCAAAGAAATTGGGCAGCAAACATCAGTTTGTACACGTTGCAAGCTGCATTACTCACGCAGAAACGCCGTTCCTGGCGCGGGTAACCCCAACAGCACGCTTATGTTTATCGGGGAAGGACCCGGGTTTCATGAAAACCAACAGGGACTGCCCTTTGTGGGTGCTGCAGGTTCATTTTTAGATGAGCTGCTGGCGGAAGCCGGGCTCAAGCGAGAGGATGTTTTCATAACCAATGTGGTAAAATGCCGCCCGCCAGGAAACCGGGATCCGCAGCCTGAAGAATTGGAAGCCTGCAAACCCTATCTTGAACGCCAGATCGCTGCTATTAATCCAGATGTGATCGTTACCCTCGGCAGGTTTTCGATGGGACATTTCATCAACAACGGCAAGATCAGCAGCATTCACGGACGGTCTTTTTGGTCAAACGGGCGCATGGTTATTCCCATGTATCATCCCGCTGCGGCTTTGCATCAGCCTTCACTGCGAAGCGTAGTGGTAGAGGACTTTCAGAAATTACCGGGGATGATAAATGAAGCACAGGAAGCACGACGCAGCAATCCGGACCAGGCATCATTTAGTGCGGTGGAAACCTTGGAAGATACCCAGGATGACCACGGCACTGAGCAGCTGAGCTTATTCTAAAAATTATTTTTCGAGCTATTCCTAACTGCTTATGATAAAATTATTGTTTGATTTTATGCGCTTAACAAGGATAAATTAGATGAATTCAATGAAAACAAAATTGGTTAAAAAATTTGAGGACCGTTCTGCCCGGATTGGGATTGTGGGTATTGGTTATGTTGGTCTGCCCCTGGCAGTGGTGTTTGCAGAAGCTGGTTTTACTGTGATCGGTGTTGACCCGGTTGAAGAAAAGGTGGCAGCGATCAACCGGGGAGAAAGTTACATTCTCGATGTGGATTCAACGCGTGTGCGTGCCCTGGTAGACGCGGGTAAGCTGTCCGCAAGCACAGATTACTCAGTTCTGCAGGATGTGGATGCCGTTTCGATTTGCGTCCCCACACCCCTCAGGAAAACTGGGGATCCGGATTTGTCCTTTATTGTCTCCGCTAGCAATTCCCTTGCCCCTTATCTCCACAAGGATATGGTGGTTGTGTTGGAATCCAGTACTTATCCCGGGACAACTCGCGAAATGGTGCTGCCGGCATTGGAATCGGTTAGCGGGCTGACTGTATGTGACGACTTTTTCCTGGCATTCTCACCAGAGCGTGTGGACCCGGGACGTGAAGATTGGACCACCATCAACACTCCCAAGGTCATCGGCGGCATCACTGAAGAATGCGGCCAGGTGGCTGCTGCTTGGTATGACCAGGCGCTGGACACCGTTGTGCCGGTCTCTACCTGTGAAGTCGCTGAGATGGCGAAACTCCTTGAGAACACTTTTCGCATGATCAATATTGGGCTTGTGAATGAACTGGCGATCATGTGCGATCGTCTGCAGGTTGATGTTTGGGAAGTGATCGATGCAGCGGCGACAAAGCCCTTTGGGTTCATGAAGTTTACACCCGGTCCCGGTCTTGGCGGACACTGCATTCCCATTGACCCCCTATATTTGTCCTGGAAGTTAAAATCTCTTAACTACAACGCCCGTTTTATTGAACTGGCTTCTGAGATCAATACCAATATGCCGCGCTATACCCTCGGTAAGATTCAGGATGCTCTCAACCTTGCTAAAAAACCACTAAACGGCAGCCGTGTTTTGATCCTTGGCATCGCTTACAAACCAAATATTGACGACCTGCGCGAGTCCCCAGCGCTGGATGTGATCCACCTGCTCCAAACCAAAAGCGCCCAAGTGGTCTACCACGACCCTTACATCCCGCATTTAGATCATGATAACCTGCGGATGGAGTCGGTGACTGATCTGATGGCTGAGGTGCAAAAAGCGGATTGCGTGGCGATCATCACCAACCATGACGATTATGATTACCCGGCGATCCTGGAAGCAGCGCAAATGGTGGTTGATACCCGCAATGCCCTTGGCAAGGCTGGCAAAAACAATCCAAAAGTAGTCAGGCTCTAATGTCCAATTACCTTATTTCCGGGGCAGCTGGTTTTATCGCATTCCGCGTGGCAGAACTCCTTTTGGAG
>LGHA01000123.1 GCA_001508595.1 Anaerolineaceae bacterium 46_22
CAGATTAAATCGACCAAACCCGTGGTTGGCGTTTGTGCTGTTCGAACAGGATCTGGAAAGAGCCAGACCACACGGCGTGTTTCACTTATTTTGCGGGATATGGGATACAAAGTTGCTGCAATCCGGCATCCAATGCCATATGGTGACCTTGTCAAGCAAAAAGTGCAGCGATTTGCTGATTACAGTGACCTTGATAAACACGAATGTACCATTGAGGAACGTGAGGAATACGAACCCCACATCGATAATGGTGTGATTGTTTATGCAGGTGTGGATTATGAAGCGATCCTGCGCCAGGCAGAGCAAGAAGTGGATATTGTTTTGTGGGATGGCGGTAACAATGACTTCTCATTTTATAAGACGGATCTTTTAATTGTTGTTGCGGACCCCCATCGTCCAGGGCACGAATTGCGCTATTATCCTGGTGAGACCAACGTCCGACTTGCAGATGTATTTGTGATCAACAAGGTTGACACAGCCAACCCTGAGGATGTCATTACTGTTCGAGATAATTTATACGCATTGAATCCTGATGCACTCGTGATTGAGGGCGCTTCACCGCTATTTGTGGATGATCCAGAGGCTATTCGAGGAAAACGCGTGCTTGTGGTCGAGGACGGCCCAACACTGACACATGGAGAAATGGCTTATGGTGCAGGCTATGTGGCTGCACGGCGGTTTGGTGCGGGTGAAATTGTCGATCCGCGACCTTTTGCTGTAGGATCAATCAAAGCGACCTACGAAAAATATCCAAACACAGGTACGATCCTGCCTGCCATGGGTTATGGGGATGCTATGATGCGTGATCTCGAAGAGACCATCAATAATGCCGATGTTGACCTGGTTCTCAGCGGCACGCCAATTGACCTGACGCGTGTCATCAAGGTCAATAAACCGATGCAGCGGGTGCGTTACGAACTTCAGGAAATTGGTGAACCGACCCTCAAGTCGATTTTAGAGAAGAAGTTTGGAAAGTAAATTTGAAATGAAGCATTAAGGTTGAACCTGAATTCAGGTTTACCTATGCTGCCAAAATTATAACAATGACGTAACGTAGGGGCTCGGCATACCGAGCCCCTACATCCATTTTTTAATAAATACGGTAATATTAACAATCAAATCGAAAACTGATCAAGAGAAGAAAATAATCGCAATGTATTTAGACGAAGCAGAAATTTACGTAGAATCCGGTCGCGGTGGGGATGGCATTGTCCATTTTCATCGTGAAAAATATAAACCGCGCGGCGGACCCGATGGGGGAGACGGCGGCAGAGGTGGGGATGTTATTTTGGAAGTCAGCCCCCACATCAACACACTTTTTGATTTTCGCCATAAATCCCGTTTTATTGCAGACAGCGGTAAAAATGGGGGACCCAACAACATGAGCGGCAAGTCCGCCAAAGATCTAGTAGTCATGGTTCCCCCGGGAACACTGGTTTACGATGCGGATTCGGGCGATCTATTGGGAGATCTTGTGGAAGAAGGTCAGCAGCTCATCGTTGCAAAGGGTGGTCGAGGCGGACGTGGAAACCAGCATTATGCAACCAGCCGAAACCAGACACCGCGCATGGCAGAGAAAGGAGTCCCGGAGGAAAGCCGGACTTTACGCCTGGAATTAAAAATGATCGCAGATATAGGGATTGTCGGCGTTCCCAATGCCGGCAAATCCAGCCTTTTATCTGTTGTATCAAATGCCAAACCAAAGATCGGTAATTATCCCTTCACGACGCTCTCTCCCAATCTCGGCGTGGCAAAGCTGGATGTGGATACCATTTTGGTGCTGGCAGATATCCCGGGTTTGATTGAAGGTGCCCATGAAGGCGTGGGCTTAGGCTTTTCTTTTTTACGACATATTCAACGCACAAAGGTATTAATTCATGTTTTGGATGGCTTATCTGAAGATCCGCTTTCAGATTTTTCACAAATTAACAGTGAAATGGCTTTATTTGATGAGAAAATTAAAATTAAACCGCAAATTGTTGCCTTCAATAAAATGGATCTTCCCTCTGTACAAGCACGTTACCCTGAGATCAAGCAGGCGATTAAAGGTTTGGGATTTGAAATCTTCCCAATATCCACAGTGACCCATGAAAACGTAGATCAGCTCATGTGGCGAACTTCGGAGCTTGTGCGGGAAGCGCCTGAGCCTGAACCTGTTGAAGTTATGCCTGTCTATCGTGCCTCAGAGGATCCAAAAGCTTTCACGGTTGAGGAAGTTGAAGACGGCTGGCAGGTGCACGGCGAGGCGATTGAACGTGCAGCGGCGATGACTTATTGGGAACATCGAGAATCTGTGAGACGGTTTCAGCGCTTGATGGAAAACATTGGCGTGGAAGAAGCACTGCGAGAGGCTGGCGTTGAAGAAGGTGATACGGTTTACGTAGGGGAATACACCCTGGAATGGCAGGATTGATCTATGGAAAAGAATCGCATTGGGATTTTTGGCGGTACTTTTGACCCCCCGCACGTGGGTCATCTAATTTTGGCGGCAGAAGCCAGGGATCAGCTTAAGCTTGACTGCACAATTTGGGTTCTGACGCCTAACCCACCGCATAAACAGGGGAAAGAGATTTCGAGCCTGGAGCATCGTTTGAATATGGTCGAACTCGCAATCAGCGAAGATGACGGCTTTGCTCTTTCTCGCGTGGATATTGATCGGCCTGGCCCTCATTATGCTGTTGATATGGCGCATATATTAAGGGAGACCTATGGCGATAAGGAGCTCATTTACTTAATGGGCGGCGATTCGCTGGATGACCTCCCAAAATGGTATAAGACAAAAGAATTCTTGTCTGTTCTGGACGGGATCGGGGTCATGCGACGCCCCGGGGATGATATTGACCTTTCGGAATTATATACCGCCTTGCCGGAACTCAAAGACAAGTTGAATTTTGTAACTGCGCCATTATTGGAGATCTCTGCAGAGCAGATCCGCCGCCGTGCCCGCCAGAATCGTGCCTACCGGTATTATGTTTTGCCAAAAATTTATGAATACATCCGGGAACATCAAATCTACCAGGATTAATTCGTTGAATTTTTAGTTGTTTTGTAAGGATTATGGGGGAATGTTTTTCGAATAATTCAGAAAACTTGCCTTAAAATATTCACTGACCGAGTGAGGGGGGCACCCGGCCAGTGAATGATTGTATTAAACCATAGATCGTAAGAATTGTCAATATATTTTAACGACTGATTTTGTTGTTGATTAATAAAAATTAAGTCTGGTTTCTAGTTATCCGTTTTTGATTTTTTCTCCAGTTATTTAATAATTTTGGATCACCGGATCTGGTTTACTCATGAATTAAGTTGATGTTTCCGACTGCCATATCCAGGTTGATGGTCAATTTTGGACCTTCTACCATGGTGGTGTAGGTTTCATCAGTAACAAGCCACGTACCCTGGGTGTTAATGTTGCTTGCCATGCCGTGGTTGACTATTGCGGCGTTCATATCCGCAGGGATAATGATTGTGAGGTTGCTTACACCTGCTTTGATATCGACAGTGCTTTCCATGCTTAAGGTGCCGCTGAAATCAAGGGTGTAATCACCCGCTCCGCAGGAGAAATTCATCGAAATGAAATTTGCATGCCCTAAACCATAGAGTTTAGCTGAGGATGCACCTGTTTTGAAAGTTAATTCTTTCATCAACACGGGGTTGGGTGAATCAAATCGCACTTCTGTCTCACTTGCGCCCTGGATTATGCTGAGATTGGTCAATTGCAACCCAGAGAAATCAAAAGTGTTTTCACTCGCGCCGCCCTCGATGGTCAAATCCAGGGGCAGGACGGTTGAGAGACCAAAGTCCCAATGGTTTTCAATATCCCCGGTAGGGATGCCTGTGATGCTGTAAGGGTTCTTTTGTTTGATTTCGTAATAATAGGTGCTGCGTGTGAATTCCGGTTCCCACCGTTCAACATTATAGGTGATGCTGCCGTTAACCAGGCCATCGGCACCAGGGGAAAGGTTAAATTTTCCGCCAGTCATATTGAAGACCAGCTCAGTACCAGCAAGGTCTGTGGGTAAGGGCTCTGCAATCATTACAACCTGGGTATCG
>LGHA01000124.1 GCA_001508595.1 Anaerolineaceae bacterium 46_22
GTTTTCATGCCCGGTTCAAAATCATCCAGCAAAGGATCATAAACATGGTCATAAGGTTCAAACAAGGCTGCATATTGTTTTCGGAGATCAACAATTTTTTCAAGATGGGGCTTGAAGATTGAGAAATCGGATTTTGACTTAGCCTCCTCCCAGGCTCCATGTGCCATGGCGGTTGTCTGGATTGTTTCCATCAATAAAGGCAAGGGCACTTTGGTTTGCTTTTCATATTCACGTTTCGCAACTTTGACTGCGCGCGCTTGATCTGTTTCAGCATTCAGATCGCCGACTTCATCTTTAAGATCTGCGAAAAACTTATCTCCATCAAGTGATGTTAGTTTTTCATGGATGATTCGCCCAACAGCAGCCAGTTGCAAGCCGCGTTCCTCAGCACCGTCAGGGGGCATATTGGTTTGCTGATCCCAGCCCAATAAAGCGCTGATATGACTGAGATCCTCAATTTCAGCTGCAATCTCGATTAATTGTTTCATTTTTGGTGAGAGTTCTTTTTCTTCAGACATTGGGTTCCTTGGTTCGTTTCTTTCAATCAGGTTTTGTCATTTGATTGCCAGTTAAGCAACTTTCCATCGAAGTGGTTCTTCTTCAAGCGCTGCGACAACTTCTGAAAGGATATCATGTCCAGCTCGCAGCTGTGCTTCATCCGTTTGTGCACCAATATGGGGCGTGCAGATGACATTCGGATGCATCACAAGCGGGTCTTCCCCGGGAGGTTCTTTCTCAAAAACGTCCAGGGCTGCGCCAGCAACTTTACCGTTTTCGAGTGCAGCAAGTAAGGCGCTTTGGTCAATAACGCCGCCACGAGCAGCGCAGATAATCCGCACACCACTTTTCATCGCTTTGAAAGCTTTTTCGTTGAGCAAATAGTGGGTTGCTTCTATGTGGGGTATGTGCATGGTGATGATGTCTGCTTTTTCAAGCAGTTCGTCAAAACTGACAGGGTCTGCACCAGCAGCTTCAATTTCGGCAGGGGGTCGTACCGGGTCGTAGGCGATAATTTTCATACCAAACGCCATGGCGCGTTTGCCAACCTCTTCGCCAATATGCCCAAACCCAATCACGCCCAGAGTTTTCTGATAAAGCTCTGTACCCTTCAGCTCTTTCTTTAACCACTGTCCAGCTTTCATCCCTTCGTTTGCCTTAGGAATGCAGCGTATCAAACTTAGCATTAATCCAATCGTCAATTCTGCAACAGACACAGTGGTCGCAACAGGGGCATTTACAACCGTAACGCCGTGGGCTTTGGCAGCTTTGAGGTCAATATTGTCAACCCCTACGCCCATTCTGCCAACGACTTTCAATTTCTTCGCCGCTGAAAGGACTTCCTCTGTAATTTTCGTCCTACCGCGCACAATAACCGCATCGTAATCGGCAATGACGCCCATCAGGTCCTCGGCAGAGATCCCTTTCTTGTCGTCCAGTTCAACCTGGCTGAGCAAGACTTCATCGGATATGGTCGCAAGACCGTCGGTGAGTAAGATTTTCCATGACATAAAATTTGCTCTCCTTTTTTGGTGAGTGATCAAAAGATTATCATTTTTTCCGCGTGATAATGATAACATGATCTGGGATCCTGGAATGAAGTATTTCATTTTTTACTCGAAAAAGTGGGGGTTTACACCGATTACTTGCGGCGCAGCTTCCTGACATCCCCCTGTCGAATGGTGACACCTCTCTGGTCAAGTTGTTCCAAAACAGCCACGGCATATTTTCGACTGGTATCAAACATGTCCCGCAATTCAGCCAGCGAGATATTTCCATGAGTTTGAATATGGGATATGACAGCGTCTTTCATTTCATCGTACCTTTTTGGCTGCAGTAAAACATCTTCCCCCAACTGCATCAATTGACCTGTTTCAACAAGCGCGGAAAGAAGTTCTTCGCCAATCAATTCAACACTTTGTTTGACGGTAGGTGGTGTATAGGGCGCTGCGTCAAATTGATCAAGGAGCGTTGTGACTTTTCTCTGCTGCTCCTCTGAAAAACGCACCTTATGCCCAACCAGCCGCAGTTTTGCACCGATCTCTTCGAGAATTAATCCATCATGCATCCGCTTGATAAGGGCGTCAAACAATGTTGTGCCAATGCCAACCTGAGATTTTAATTGTTCCCCAGGCATGCCAATCTTCAGAGGGTTTTGTTTGTGAAACGCATTAAGCAACTCAGCCAAACGGTTTTTTAGTAGATTATACTGATCATCTGACATCAAAAGCTGTTTATTTTTCAACTCAAGAAGCAGCCCCTGGCTTATCAAATGATCACCAGCTTCAGAAGCCAGGTCATTTTCAAGACCGGATGCCTTAATCATTTCATCAAGCGAGGAAGCGCCCAGCTTTCGGGCAGTTTGCAGCAGGATATCTTCGGGAGTCCCAACAAGAAGGTGCTCCAATTCCTCCAAACGGGCATTGTTGTATCGTTTATGCCGCTTTGCAGGGTGAGGGTCTACAACCTGACCGCCGCCAATCGTCGCAGGTGGTGATGGTCTGCGAATGATGAAACGATCTTGCCGAAGGGCAACAATCGGATTTTGCAGCATCAGTTGAAGAAAAGCGTCTTTCCCTGGCGCCAATTCATCAACACCCAGCAGGCGGACCCTTGCCATCACCTCTGCAGCACCGATGAATAATTTGATTTCTGCGTTTTGTTTCAGGGCTTCCCTGACATCGGGTAAAAGGGTGCACCAGACATCAATCATTTTTGTTGGCTTGAATGTGCCGGGGTGAACAAGGGTATTGCCACGTTCAATCTGATCATGACTGATGCCAGAAATGTTGACCGCTGTTCGGCTGCCTGGTAGAGCTTTTTCTTCAGCCTGTTTGTGGGTTTGCAGACCGCGAATTCTGCCTTCAATCCCTGCCGGTAAAACTTCAACCAAATCTCCAACAGCTAAAGTCCCATCCAACAATGTCCCTGTTACGATTGTGCCAAAC
This sequence comes from Anaerolineaceae bacterium 46_22, assembly GCA_001508595.1. Lineage (GTDB taxonomy): Bacteria > Chloroflexota > Anaerolineae > Anaerolineales > Anaerolineaceae > Brevifilum. The sequence goes on from LGHA01000124.1 coordinate 2,946, forward strand.
CCGGGCAAGGTAAAAATGCGGTCAACCGGCAACCGAGGGCGGCCCAAATCTGGTCGATGGGGATGCTTTGCAAGTACTTCCTGAATGGCATGCACCAGCACATCGATGCCTTCACCGGAACGGGCGCTAACCCTGACAATTGGCGCATTTTCAAGCACCGTACCCGTAAGAGTTTTACTCAGATCAGCTTCCACCAGGTCAAGCCATTCCGGTTCCTTTACAAGATCAATTTTCGTCAGGGCAACAACCCCTGCAGGGATTTGCAGTAGATCCAGTATTGCAAGGTGCTCGCGCGTTTGCGGCATAACACCTTCATCCGCAGCCACCACGAACAAAGCTGCGTCAATCCCCCCAATACCAGACAGCATATTTTCAATAAAATCACGATGACCGGGCACATCGATAATGCCAATTTCTTCACCATTTGGAAGACTGAACCAGGCAAAACCCAGTTCAATGCTCATTTCCCGATCTTGTTCTTGCTTTAATCGGTCCGGATTTATGCCGGTCATCCGGTTAATCAGGGTCGATTTACCATGATCAACGTGACCTGCGGTACCAATAACTTGCATATTATCCTTGCTGCGGTCTATCCTTTAAAAATATAATTGTAGGCATCAATGGATTCCCGGATTGTTTTCAGGAGCGACTGCATACGTTTGAGATCCTCACCACCCAATTGTTCAAGTTTATCTTGCAGCTCTTCAAACAATTCATCCAGGCTGGCAATTCGCTCACCAAGGTTTTCAAGTCCCCGGCTCATTTCTCGATGCTGCTCTTCTTGCGATAAAACATAATTTGACCAGCGTTTCTGGTCATCCGATTTAAAAGTTGTCCATTCCTGCCGGAATCGATCCTCATTAAGCCGTTGCACTTCCGTGATCTCATTAATTCGGCGTTCAAACCTTTGGGTAACGTCATCCAGTCCGCTTTGTGATTTCTTCACAGATCGATTGATCTCCTGAAGGCCAATTAATTGTTCGTCAATGCCATCCGTAATTTGCTCAATTTTCTCAAAACGCTCAGCCCACTGCTTCAAAACGCGTTCCTGCTCAACCTG